>CAYPMQ010000010.1:0-24716 GCA_964411625.1 uncultured Ignavibacteriaceae bacterium | reverse complement strand
GAATACAGAAGAGAAGTAAGACAGGCCGAACTGGATATTGCTGCCTATATGCAGAGTGGTAACGTCACTATAACAGAAGATAATGTTACACTGCTGAGAGATGCATCATCCTTAAATGCAGGCAAAGAAATCTTCACTAAAAACTGCGCTTCATGCCATGCTTCTGACGGAGGTGGTCTTGTAGGTCCTAACCTTACAGATGAATACTGGATTCATGGTGGAGATATTAAAGATGTGTTCAAGGTTGTGGTGAACGGCGTTCTTGAAAAAGGAATGCTTGCATGGAAAACACAGCTGACATCAAAACAGATTCAGGATGTTTCATCTTATGTGCTGAGCCTGCAGGGAACAAAGCCTGCCAATCCGAAGGCACCTCAGGGTGAAATATGGGTTGATCCTGCCAAAGGAAAGGTAAAAGCTGACAGCACCAAAAAAAGCTGATTCATCTTCTGATTTTACAACCGGGAGCATCATCACTTATGCTCCCGTTTTATTTAACAAATTTGCCCGGAATATATTCAAATGTCTGATTTTTACGAAAATGAAGAGTTCAGAAACTCGATCTCTACGGTAAATAAAGAAGGGAAGAGGGTCTGGATTTACCCTAAAAAACCTTCAGGCAGATATTATAATGCCAGAACTATTGTAAGCGTAATTCTTCTCATAATCCTCTTTGCAACTCCTTTCATTAAAATTGACGGGCACCCTTTCATGCTCTTTAATCTGTTTGAAAGAAACTTTATTTTCTTCGGTATTGCTTTCGGGCCTTATGATTTCCATATAATGGGGCTATCAATGATTGCCTTCATTGTATTTATATTTCTTTTTACTGCCATTTTCGGCAGGGTTTTTTGCGGATGGGTATGCCCCCAGACCATCTTCATGGAAATGGTATTCAGAAAGATAGAATACTGGATTGATGGTGATTTCCGTCAGCAGAAAGCCCTGAGAGATTCACCATTGACAGGTATGAAGATATTTAAAAGAGGATTAAAGTTTTCAATCTTTTTGATTATTTCATACCTCATTTCTCATACGTTTATGGCTTATATTATCGGGTTAGATGAAGTTATAGAAGTCGTAAAGGCGGGGCCTTCAGAACATTTTACCGGATTCATAGCCATCAATGTATTTACAGGATTGTTCTTCTTTGTGTTTTGGTGGTTCAGAGAGCAGGCTTGCGTGATTGTATGCCCTTACGGAAGACTTCAGGGCGTTCTCCTTGATAAAAATTCTATTGCAGTTGCATATGATTTTATCAGGGGTGAACCTCGTGAGAGAATCAAAAAAGGTGTAGAAAGAACAGCCGGTGACTGTATAGACTGTAAAATTTGTGTGGATGTTTGTCCCACGGGAATAGATATAAGAAATGGAATCCAGCTTGAGTGCGTAAACTGTACGGCATGCATGGATGCATGTGATAATGTTATGGATAAAGTAGGGAAGCCGAGAGGACTTATAAGATATGATTCTCTGAATGGTATAACCGAAAAGATTAAACTTAAATTTACTGCAAGAATGGCAGTCTATACTGTAGTTCTGACACTTCTTGTAACACTCATTGCCGTTCTGATGATTAACAGAAAAGATGTTGAAGTTAACATCCTGAGAACTCCGGGAATGCTGTATCAGGAACAGCCGAATAATAAGATCAGTAATATATATAACTTTCATGTTATTAATAAAACATTTAAAGATGTAGGCATTAATATGAAGGTGAAGAATATGGATGCCAGTATAGTGCTGCTCGGTTTAAAGCCCGTTGTGGGTCCGCAGGAAGTTCTTGAGGGGAAATTCATGATCATAATAGATAAATCAAAAATTGAAAAATTGAATACAAAACTTGACATTGCGGTTTATCAGAATAATCAGGAGATAGATGTTATTAAAACTTCATTTTTAGGCAAGCGGGAAACTAATGAAAAAAATTAGCTGGGGAACCGGCATTGTGATAAGTCTGGTATTTTTTGCAGTAATTAACATATTAGCGGTAATCTTTGCTTTCAGTGAAGATGTACATCTTGTGACTGAAGATTATTACGGTAAGGAACTTAAATATCAGGATGTAATTGACATGAAAAATAACTCTGCGCAGCTGCTGACTCCTCTGACAATAACTCTCAATAGCAGCAGAGGAGTAGTGATTAAATATCCTAAGCAGATGGATTCAGTTGAAATTTCAGGGTCTGTTCATTTTTACAGACCCGATCACCCGGCGTTTGATTTTTTAGTTCCCGTTAATCGTGATTCAAATAATGTTCAGTTAATCATGTCAGATAAAATAATACCCGGTTACTGGAAGGTTACGGTTGAGTGGACTGACGGGAAACTGAAGTATTTTAATGAAGAAAAACTTATGGTACAATAATGCAGGTTTTTGCGGGACTCATAATTGGAATTTTCGGAAGTTTGCACTGCATCGGAATGTGCGGACCCATTGTGGCTGCAATTGGTGTAAGGAAGTCTTCTCACTATTATATATCAAAACTTCTCTATAATCTTGGAAGAATAACCACTTATGCGCTTATAGGAGCCGTTTTCGGATTTTTCGGAGCGGGGCTCGAAGTTTTCGGACTTCAGCAGGCAATTTCAGTCTTAACGGGGATAATTCTTCTGATCACATTATTTTTTGATAAAATCAAAAAGAGTTTTCAGATTAAGAGTGTCAATTCTCTTTTTTATAAACTCTATACCCCTCTTAAAATCAAACTTGGTGACAGACTTAAATCTGACTCACTATTCTCTTCATATATGACCGGAGTACTCAACGGACTTTTACCGTGCGGACTTGTTTATTCAGCTCTTGCAGGTGCAATGGCCATGGGAAACGTAACGGACGGCATAATCTTTATGATACTGTTCGGAATAGGTACAGTACCTGCTTTGTTTTCATTCCAGGTTCTCTTTGGCAAATTTAAGCCCGGTTTAAGACTTTCCTTCAATAAGGTGCTCCCTGTTTTCACCTTTGTTCTGGCAATTATCTTTATACTTCGCGGACTCAATCTCGGGATTCCGTATTTAAGTCCATCATCCAAAATGGCTCCGGCAGCAAAATCAGTTGAGGTTGACTGCTGTCATTAGTGCATCAGTCATGCATGTCATTTAGTCTGTTAACCGGAATTTCGGTATCTTTGCAGATTATTCTTGTATTGTTCGTCTAAAACTGAAAAAATTGAAACCAATGGATAAAAAGACTGTATTATGGGTTGACGATGAGATTGAACTGCTCAGATCTCATATAATTTTCCTCTCTGACATAGGTTACGATGTAAAAACCGTTACAAACGGCGGTGATGCAATTGAACTGCTCAAAGAAGTTGAACCCGATATAATATTTCTTGATGAGATGATGCCGGGAATGGGAGGTCTTGAAGTTCTCAGCAAAATTAAGGATATCTACCCGAATGTGCCTGTTATTATGGTGACTAAGAGTGAAGAAGAAAGCCTAATGGTTGATGCTATAGGCAGTAAAATTTCAGATTATCTTACCAAACCGGTCAACCCGAGTCAGATACTTCTCGTCTGTAAAAAGTTTCTTGAGGGGAAAAAAATCTCCAGCCAGTATACAGCCAAAGACTACCTGCAGGATTTTAATCAGATTTCTTTTCTTTTGATGAATGACCTTGATTATGATAACTGGGTTGAAATTTATCTCAAACTCGTAAACTGGGAAATAGAACTTGACCGCCATGAAGATGCAGGGCTCAGGCAGACTCTGAACGAGCAGAAAAAAGAATGCAATAAACAGTTTTCAAAATTCATTGAGAAAAATTATAAAAGATGGCTGAACGAAAAGGACCCTCGGAACCGGCCTCAGCTCACGACTGATATCATCTCTGAACATGTACTGCTTGATATCGAAAAAACAGATGGCCCGGTGTTCCTGTTCGTTATTGACTGTTTGCGATATGATCAGTGGCTTGTGATGGAGCCGCATATTCAGGATTTGTTCAGAATAGATAAGTCCTTTTATTACTCTATTTTACCCACTGCTACTTCATACGCAAGGAACTCATTATTTGCGGGTTTATACCCCTCTGAAATCGAACGTTATTATCCTGATCTGTGGCGAGGAGACGATGAAGACGAGAGGAGCATGAACAAGTTTGAAAAAGATCTGCTCCAGCTTCTGATAGACCGTAAAAAGATAAAATTAAGAAGTGACCTTAAATATTTTAAGATTATTGACCCTGATTATGGACGTAATTTTGAGCAGAATCTCCTCTCTCTTAAGGGAAGTCACCTCACAGCCGTTGTGGTTAATTTTCTTGATATGATTGCTCACGGAAGATCAGATTCAGAACTTCTCAAGGAAATTGCTCCTGATGAAGGAGCTTACCGCTCGCTTACCAACAGCTGGTTTACATTCTCTTATCTTATTCAGAGTTTCAGAACTCTTTCAAAAATAAAAAACTCAAAGATTTATATTACAACCGATCATGGCAGCATCAGATGCATGCGGGGTGCCAAGGTGCTTGGCGATAAGGAAACTTCAACTAACCTGAGGTTCAAGTACGGAAGAAATCTGAAAGTAGATGATAAGCATGCAATATTCATTAAAGACCCTCTCGAATACAAATTGCCGAAAAGGGGAGTAACTGTAAATTATATAATCGCTAAAGAAGATTATTATTTCGTTTATCCCACAGATTACCACAAATACCTTAACTATTACAAAGATACATTTCAGCATGGAGGTATTTCTCTTGAGGAAATGATACTTCCTATCATTAAGATGGAGCCAAAATAGTGCAAGGGAGATTTATCATCTCAGATAAAAATGAGACATTAACTCTCGCATCTGATTTTATAAAGAACCTGAGAGGGGGTGAATTTATTGCTCTCTCGGGTAATCTGGGAGCCGGCAAAACCTTTTTTGTCAAAGCAATTAGCGAGTTATTGGGAATATCCGGGGTTTCAAGTCCCACTTTTGCTCTGCTTAACTATTACCATGGAAATAAATTCAATATTTATCACTATGATTTTTACAGAATAAATAAAAGCGAAGAGCTTTTTGATATCGGTTTTTTCGAAAATCTTGAAGACGAAAACGCCATTAAAATAGCGGAATGGGCGGATATGTTTCCTGAAGTTCTTCCTCTGCCAAGAATATCTGTGGAAATCACACTTCTTGAAAACGGAAAAAGAGAATATGTCATCAATCAGATTGACTGAAGGCCCTGTGCTCAGTATTGATTCAACCACTGACGTATGTTCAGTCAGTCTCTGGCTGAACAATGAAAATCAGGTAAGTGCAAAATTAAAGCAGCCAAAAGGCCATTCAAAAAAGATTAATGATATAATTGACAGTATTCTCAATATTTCCGGAACAACATACACTGACCTTAAGTATATGGTTATATCTGCGGGGCCGGGCTCATTTACGGGGCTGAGACTGAGTTTTACCATTGCCAAAGCTATCTCATTAGCTACGGGTGTTAAGGTAGCCGCCGTGCCGACTCTTGATGCAGCGGCATATATGTTCGGAAAGCTTACTACAAACTGTGAAAAATACCGTGTCTTGTCTAAAGCCGGTTCAAAAGAATATTTCGGTGCTGAATTTCAATGGTTAAATGACGAATTGATTAGTTTAAGCGAAATTCAGTTGCTATCTTTGGAGAGTCTGCTTTCAGCAGATGAAAATATAACGCAGGTCTTCCTGAACGGATATGTAAAAGAGGCAGTTAACGGCATATCGGTTGAAGCAGATTCAGCAGCCTGTATTTTGTTATTTCTTGATCATCCTTATAAATACCTTATCAGTGATCCTGATCTGCTGTCTCCGGATTATCACAAGGAGTTTCTTATAAAAAGAAAATCCTGAAACAGGATCATTAATTTTCCGTACACATAATCCTTTTTGATCAAACCATGTTGTTCTGATTTCAAACAAAACTAAATCTATTAAATAACCCTTTCAAAAGGAGTTCGCTATTTACAGACATTTCATGGCCGCATTATTTGTATTTATGCTTTTTGCCTCAGTTCAGATTTCAGCTCTGCCGAAACCTCCAAAACCAAATCAGGGTGAAGGTGCGATTGTGCCTCAGGTTACTGTTCCTTTTGATTTCGGGACTGTTGAACTTGGAAAAACAAAAACTTTCACGATCACAATTATAAATGAAGTTCCGGATAACAGAACAAACCTCGCTATTAATTCAATTACCGGCTCTTCTTCAGATATATCAGCAAGTTCAGATAAAATGAATCTGAAAAACGGAGCAACCGCCACCATTACAATTTCTGTTAAGGGTTCTGCCAAAGGAGAGTTTAACGGCACTGTAAATATAAGCGCAAATGTTAAGGATAATCTTTTTAAGCCGGGAATTAAAGGCAAGGTAATCTGAATTTAACGTAACGCAAAAGGCAGAATTATTCTGCATTTGCTGTTCAGTTTGCCGGGATTGAATAGTAAATCAACTTCATCATATCAGCAGATTAGAAAGTTTTGCAACTAAACAGGTCTGAGGGAGAAGTCATATTAATGCTTGAATTAACTTGCAATATGCCTGTTGAATTAAATCTTAGAAAGATTCGTCAGCTAATTTCTGATGAATGTTGATATAAATCAGGTGTAAACTAAAATTTGATAAGGTCAATGAATTTAACAATAATTAAATTGGAGCCAATTTGAAAACCGTACTTTTATTTCTTTTCTTTTTTACCGCATTCCTTACCGCTCAGGATATGCCGGTGACAACAGCTGAACTTTTTGAATACTCTCTCGATTTTGGTAAAGTTAAAGAAGGGGATAAAGTAACCTGCGTCGTTAAATTTAAGAATACAGGCGAAAATCCGCTAATAATCCAAAATGTCAGACCCAGCAAGGGCTACATTACACCGGATTGGGCGAGAGACGAAATTTTACCCGGACAGGAAGGATTTATACGACTTGAAGTTGATACAAAAGGAAAATCAGGGAATATAAAAGGAAGCATAACTATTATTTCTAACAATCAATCAGGAAATATTACTTTTACGTTTACGGCAAATGTGGAAAGCAATTTTAACTGATTTCATATACAAAGTCATGATGATGCTTAGATGCCCTGTTTACTGAATTTATTAATTTTTCATCATATCGCAACAATTGCAAAATCAGTTTATATTACCCTGATTTTTATTTTTAGCTTAATTAGTCAACAGAACTTAACCAACCGGGGCATTTTCTTGAAATGCATTACATTCATATTTTTTCTTTTTCTCTCTATGCATTTGAGCGCACTGAGCGAATAAACAGGCTCATTTATGCTTATTAATTAGGATGGCGCCTCATAAAGAAGTTTTACTATTGATCTTGGAGAATCAAAAATGGGTGATACTCTGAGTTTCAAATTCACTTTTTAAAATATCGGTAAAACTATTGTAATTAAAATCAATTGCTGCAGAAATTTGTGGCTGGATAATCCTAAGCAATTACCCCTCTTATGTCACCGTAACTGAAAAATAAAGATAATCTGATTATCTGAATTGAGATAAATGATTTTTGTTACTTATGAAGCTTCTGATAAGGGTTAAATCAGGAAACTAATATTAGTGTTGAAACTGCAGCGTGTTTCGACAGCTTTTAAAAATAGTATAAAAAAAAGCGATTATCTTTAGAAAAGATAAAATCATATGAGATGTGCAATATTTGTTCTCTTCACAATACTTTCACTTTAGGTTTTTGCTCAGTGTAATGGACAAAATAATATAGTGATGACCGAAAATAAAGATGGTAAAAAACTAAACAATAAAACTCTGGGTCCTGGTGAAGTATTACCAACTGCTAAATTTTAATTTAAGGTTAAGAATATCGGCATTCACCGGTGTTATTAAGAGGATCATCCGGTTTGTCCAGGATATTTTTAATTGAACCATACGAAAATCTTCGTCCGGGTGATCATGTTACAATTACCGGGAAAATAACCTCGGGCGTAAGTGGAATTATAATGCCTTTAATAACCATCGGAGTTTCAGATGATAAGGAACAAAGTTTAAGTTTTAATTTATCTGCGAAAGTGAAAAGAACTGAAACTGAGAGTCAAGAACCGATATTTACAAGATAATATGCGTTTCTGACAATTAGCTCAGTGATTAGTTAATAATATAGCAGTAACAAATCGTTTTGTAAGTTTCAGCATTTTCTTATATTTGAATTTATATTCATAAATTAACAGAATTGAAGACGGAGCTGTCAGACTTTCTATTTACTTCGTTTGTTCTATATATTTTGATTTTCTGTTATTAAATTATAAGTCTGCAAGTCGATAATTTATCGGATTGAATAATAATATTTGTTTTCAGGAGATAATTAAAATGAGAATTGTGTCATTACTTATAGCAGCTTTCCTGTTCACTATAACCGTGAGCGCACAGTTTAGCGGCCCGAAAATATCCGCCAAAACTGAAGTTTTTGATTTTGGAACAAAGACTGCCGGTGAAATCGTTACCTACAGTTTTGTAATCGCAAACATTGGCGATCAGCCTCTTATTATTGATAAGGTATTAACCTCATGCGGCTGTACTGCAGCAGAACCCGCTGAAAAGACGATTGCACCCAATAAATCAACTACAATTAAAGTTGAATTTAACACCACGGGGCGCGAAGGCAAACAGATTAAATACATTAACGTTGTATCAAATGACCCGAATGATGGTGTTCACAAACTAACCCTGCAGGGTGAGGTGGCACCTGCCCCAAAACAGCCTGTTGACGGCGCAAAGCTGAAATTCGAAAAAAACCAGCATGATTTCGGTAATGCCACAGACGGCGATGTAGTTAGTTATAATTTTAATTTTGAGAATACCGGAACTAAGGATCTTGAAATAAGAGATGTAAGAACCTCATGCGGCTGCACGGCGGCTGTGCCCGATAAAAAAATTTACAAGCCAGGTGAAAAAGGGACTCTTAAAGTTGATCTGGATACAAAGAACAGACCCGGAAGGCTCTCAAGAACTATAACGGTTATGTCAAATGATGTTGAGAATGAGTATCAGGTGCTTACGGTGTATGTTGAAGTATTTCCCAGGGAAAAAAAATAATATAAATTATCTCATCCTCAGATAGCATACATAATCGGAATATATTTATCTGAGTACATATAATGGGGATATCAGACTGTTAATAAGTATTAATCATTGTAATTTAGCCCTGACGGAGTAATTTACTTGGGAATTTCGGTCACTTTAAATTATGTTAATGGTTTAAGTTTTAAAGATTTCCGTAATTAAAACAGTTTCCGCGGCAACACAAATTAATGCGGATTATTCCGGAGAAAAAGAATGGCATGGTTTAGCAGATCAAAAGAGAACATTGCTCCAGACACCAAGAAAAAAGAGGATATGCCGGATGGCTTATGGGAGAAATGTCCTGACTGCGGTGAAATATTAAATAAAAAACAGCTCGAAAATAATTTCTTCACCTGTATTAAATGCGACTACCATTTCAGAATAGGAAGTGAACAGTATATCAGCATTCTTCTCGATAAAGATACCTTTAAAGAGATGGATAGGAAAATGAAGTCGGCTGATCCGCTTGAGTTTACCGATACAAAAAGATACAAGGAGAGGATAGACTCAACTATAAAGAAAACCGGGCTTTATGATGCTGTAAGAACCGGAACAGGGAAGCTTAACGGCAGGGAAGTGGCATTTGGTTGTATGGATTTTGGATTTATAGGTGGTTCAATGGGCTCAGTTGTAGGCGAGAAGCTTGCAAGATTAACCTTAAAAGCTAAAAAAAGCAGAATTCCCCTGATAATTATATCATCAAGCGGCGGTGCCAGAATGATGGAAGGTGCCCTTTCACTCATGCAGATGGCGAAAACCAGCGGCAGGCTGGCAGAACTTGCAGATGCAAGGGTGCCGTTTATCTCTGTTCTTACAGATCCTACCACAGGTGGTACAACAGCCAGTTATGCTATGCTTGGAGATATAAACATTGCGGAACCTAAAGCGCTGATAGGCTTTGCAGGCCCGCGAGTAATTAAGCAGACAATAGGCAAAGATCTTCCCGAAGGTTTCCAGAGATCTGAGTTTCTGCTTGAACATGGTTTTGTTGATCTCATAAGTCACAGGAAGGATCTTAAGATGAATCTTTCCAATATCTTAGATCTTCTTATGTGAGGTTTGACATTAAGATAATTTCAACCAAACATAACGCTCATCAGTTTATAAGAGAACTTAAAATTCAGGGTAAAAGTATCGGCTTTGTCCCGACTATGGGCTATCTTCATGAGGGGCATATCTCTCTTGTCAGAGAAAGTAAACTTAAAACTGATATTACGATTGTCTCGATATTTGTAAACCCCACACAGTTTGCCCCTCACGAAGATTTCAGCAGATACCCCCGTGATCTCAGACGAGATTCGGAATTGCTCAGGAATGCGGGAGCAGATGTTCTTTTTTATCCTGAAGTCAGTGAAATTTATCCTGAAGGCGCATCAACGTTTGTAAACTGTGAAACCCTCACAGATACACTTGAGGGAGAGATCAGACCTGGTCACTTTAAAGGTGTAACAACTGTAGTTTCCATCCTGTTTAATATCATCCAGCCGGATTATGCTTATTTCGGTCAGAAAGACGCGCAACAGGCTGCAGTTATAAAAAAAATGACCTCTGAACTGGGTTATCCTGTACATATAGAAATCTGTCCTATTATAAGGGAAAAAGACGGTTTGGCCATGAGCTCAAGGAACACTTACCTTTCTCCTGCAGAAAGGGAAGATGCTCTCGTGCTCTCAAGCTCGCTTAATAAAGCTAAATCAATGATTGCCGCAGGAGTGGATGATCCTGAAGCCATTTATAAGGAAATGCTTGTCATACTTGGTTCTGTATCTACCTCGGATGTAGATTACGTTAAAATAGTTAGTGATAAAAACTTTAAACCTGCTGATAAACTCATTAAGGGGAATGGTTATTACATACTCGTGGCATGCCGGATCGGAAAGACCAGACTTATTGATAATATCCACATAAGTTTATAAAAAAAGCCCGTTTAACGGGCTTTTTTTATTATATAAGCTGCGAGTCAGGATCAAGATTATCAAATTCAATATCCTTGAAGTAGTTAACGGTACCCACTCTTAACTCAACAGTGGATGCATCATCACAGACAATAATCCCTTTAGGATGCATCTGTAATGCGCTGACAGTCCACATGTGATTAAGTCCTTCTTCAACCACTTTAGAAAGTGCTCTTGCTTTCTGGTGCCCTGTGATAATTATAAGCACTTCATCTGCATCAAGTACCGTTTTCACACCAACGGTCAGAGCAGTTCTCGGAACCGCATTAACATCGTTATCAAAGAATCTCGAATTAGCGATGATAGTATCCATGGTAAGAGTTTTGACTCTCGTAAGTGACCCCAGAGAGGAGCCGGGTTCATTAAATGCTATATGACCGTCTGGGCCTATTCCGCCAAGGAAGAGATGAATACCTCCTGACTTTGCAATTTTCTCCTCATAGGCTTCACACTCCGCTTCCAGATCAGCGGCGTTTCCGTTAAGAATATTGATATAGTCTTTATCAATATCTATATGGTTAAAGAAATTAGAATACATGAAATAGTGATAGCTTTGAGGATGGTCTTCTGAAAGCCCTACATATTCATCCATATTAAAAGTAGTGCAGTATCTGAATGATACATACTTTTCCTGATTAAGTCTGATCAGTCTTTTGTACATTCCGATAGGTGAAGATCCTGTGGGTAAGCCGAGTACAAATCTGTTCTGCGGACCCGGATTGAATTTTTTGATTTTAGTCGCTATATAATTTCCGACCCACTCTGATACTTTTTCGTAGTTGGGTTGTATTATTAGTCTCATATTATCTCCAGTGTTTTTATTCTTCCTCAGCGTCAGGATTTCTGCAGCCAGCGGGAATTCCTGGTTCCGTCATTAACACACTCTCACGCTGCAAAATTACCTGCCCCTGTTCAAGTCCCTTTTTCTTCAAAACAAATTTCCTGAAAGTGTAAGCAACAGGAACAAAGCTTCCGTTTTTAGCCTTGCTGTAATAGGCTGCAATAGACGCCGTTTTTTTTATAATTTCTTTTGGTACACCATCTTTGCCGGGGTTTTTAAGAATAACATGGCTGCCAGGCACGCCTCTGGCATGAAACCAGTAATCATTAGGTTTGCCGAATCTGAAAGTCAGCAGATCATTATTTTTACTGTCTTTCCCAACATAAACATCGTATTTCTCATCAATTATATAATGTCTGAATCTGATTTCCAATTTTTTATCTGCTTTTTGTTCATTCCTTGATAATTTAAGGCCGGCGGCAAGTCTTTCAAGTTCCTTAAAAGAGAGACCTGATTTTAATTTTTCCGAGGCCCTGTTTAAAGATAGCAATTTCTTCTCATACCTTATGATCTGTTCAGATGCCAGTTCAAGATCATGTTTGCTGCCCCTGGCCTTTTTGTAATAATATTCGGCGTTTTCATAAGGTGTTAGTTCTTCCCTGAGTCTGATTTTAATCGGGGCACCGTTACCATAGAGATCGGCAACCTCCGCTGATTTCATACCTTTCTTTAGATGATGAAGGTTTGCCATTATAAGGTGTCCCGCTGTATTATATTCTTCAGACTTGTCACCGGCATTCAACCTTGATTCGGCAATTCCTATTCTTTTATGTGAATTTTCAATTTCGGTCTTCAAATAACTGTCAATTCTCTGATACAGACTGAAATATTTTTTGTGATAGAGGACTGAGAGTATATACTCCCGAAGCGCTTGGTTTGCATCGGGAAATATTTTTTCTTCCTGAAATTCTCCTCTGGAAAATCTTGAGGGGAGGAGATTAACCTCGTGATCCTCACCTGATACCAGAACAGAGAATGGAGTAGTCTTGAGTTCAGAGATGATTTCGGCAGGATGCTGTTTTCCTTTTCTCAGTTCAATCTCGTTTATTATTTCCCTGCCAAGAAAAGGGTAGTTTTGCCTGTAAAATAAAGTTATTTCATCATTTTCAGGTGATCTGAAATCACGATGAAAAGGGGTAAGTGTGAATTCGGCAGATTCAAGATCTCTGATGATTTCATTCTGTTTTTCAGTATTACGGATTTTTTTAAAGGTCAGGTATTCACCATCCGGCTGCCTGAAAAAAATGTTTGAATGAGGACCCCTCACAAAGTAGTAAAACGTCCCTGATTCGAGAGTCAGCCTGACAATCCTATCATTAACAGAGATATCGGCATTGTGAAACTCAGAAGGAAATGAATTTTCAAAAAGCCCTGCCACATTTTTTGAGGCCTTTGATCCTGAATCCCTGAAGAAGATAAATGGCATTGAGGGGTTAACACAAAGCTCAACCCAGACTTCTCTGCCGTCAGGATGTCCGAATCCCATCGTAAGAATACTTTTCGACTGAGACCAGCACTCTATTAAATGCGAGCCGGTAAGTACTGCTTTAAGTTCAATGGCAAGTCGCGCAAAAATGAAATAGTTTTTATACATAAAAGAGGAAAAAAAAGCCGGATTTGTAAAAACCGGCTTCAGAAAAATAATAATTACTAATTATGACTTCATGTGTTCGGCCATAACTTTCTTCAGCCATTTCAGCATGAAGAAAATTAACATTGCCGCAATGAATGCGCCTATGAAGTTGACCAGGAAGAAATAAACTTTGTTGTCATAGGTATCCCATAATCCTGAAAGAACCCCGCTGAGTTTATTTCCGATTGAGGTTGAGAGGAACCAGCCGCCCATCATAAGGGCTGTAAGTCTCTGCGGACTTAATTTGGATACAAGAGAGAGACCCATAGGACTGAGACACAGTTCACCGATAGTAACAACGAAGTATGTTCCTACCAGCCACATCGCCGAGCTTTTATCGGTTGCGTTTCCGGAGAAAACAACAGCAAGCATCATAACTGTCGTAGAAAGAGCAGTGATAAACAAACCAAGACCGATTTTTCCCGGAGTTGAAGGTTCTTTCTTTTTCCTTCGCGTGAACGCCCAGAATCCCACAACAACGGGGGTCAGGAATACAACAAAGAAGGGATTAATCGACTGAAACAATTCGGTTGATAACAGCTTTATTTCACGGTCATCAGGCACGGAAGCGAGTTTTTCCTTGTCATAAACCCTGAAATACTCGGTCAATTCCTTGCTTACTGTTTTACCTGCGGTATCAACGGAGGAAAATTCTTTATCAGTAGCTGAGAGCTTATAATAAATTTTCCCGTCTTCTGATGCACCCGGTTTAACATAAATAAGAGGAAATTCAGCGGCAACTTTACCGGTTGCGGGGTCGGTTACCTTCAGTTCATATTTTGAAACTGATTCGGTCAGATTTAGCGCTGCGGCAACTGATTCAACTGAAGAAGGAAGTTCTCTTCCCGTGTAGTCACGTGCCCAGATTGTAAGAGCAGCGCCGTTCTGGTGGAAAATTGCCCAGAAGACAATAACAACCGCAAAAATGGAGAGCAGTGCAGCAATAGGTCCTTTATCTTCTTTCGATGCCCTGACCCATAAGGAGAAATAATAAAAGACTATCGGGATACTTGCGAAAAGAAAAGCATCTGTTGAAGGAGAGAAAAGTGAATACCCAAGCAACATTTTAGGTAAGAAGTAACCAGCAACAGCAAAAACCAAAGCAGGAATGAATACCTGAATAAATAACTGAGTGAAGGATGCATCCTCTTTCTGAGCGGGTTTTTTAACATCTGCTTCTTTAATTTTAGGCATTCCGAAAATAAACCATGCGACACCGATGAACATGCCGAGACCCGCAGCAGCAAAAGCATATCCCCAGCCGAATTCATTTCTCATGTAAGCTGCTACGAAATTACATATAAACGCGCCTATGTTAATACCCATATAGAATATGTTATAACCGCTGTCTTTTAGATCCACGTACTCTTTTTTCGAGTATAAATTTCCAACCAGGGTTGATATATTTGGTTTGAAAAATCCGTTTCCGAAAATCACAAAAAAGAGCGCCGGCCAGAACAATGTTTCTCCCGGTACGGCAAGCATAAGATAACCCAAACCCATGAGGATACCACCGATAATAATCGACTTAATGTATCCTAAAACTCTGTCAGCCAGCAAACCTCCCAGAAACGGCGTCAGGTAAACAAGGGCTATATATGTGCCATATATATCGGAAGCTTCAGTTGTTGATTTATTAAGACCATCAGTAGCGGTCATGTACAAAACAAAGATTCCAAGCATGAGGTAAAAACCGAATCTCTCCCACATCTCTGTAAAAAAGAGAACCGGTAATCCCTGCGGATGGTTTTTAAACATACTCTATCCTTTTTAATCTAATTATCTTAAGCGTCCGTACTTTTATTTAAGACGGTTTATAAATATATGTCATTAGCCATTTTTTTCATAATAATAAGATTTCAAACGTCAAAAAAGTCAATAAAAAACGTTAATTTTATAATCTGAATAAAAATTATCCCGGTACAAATGTCCACCGAAAAAAGAAAAAAAATATTAATCAAATCTCTGTACATTATTGTACCAACCGTTTTCACGGTTCTTCTCCTTAATTACCTTATTATGCCGCTTTATGTGAGTCTTTTTGTGAGTGAGGTACGTGTTCCCAAAGTAACCGGCATGAATGCTGTTCAGGCTTCCAATCTTCTTGAAGAGTATGAACTTGAACCGATTATTGCTGATACTTCAAATGATGAGAATAAGGCAGTGGGAGAGATTATCAATCAGAGACCTGCGGCTGATAAGGTAGTAAAATCAGGAAGGCGTGTTTATCTCGTGGTAAATGCAGGCCCGCCGAGAGTGATGGTACCTAATCTGTATAAAAAGTCATATGCAGATGCAGCATTTGAACTTAAAGGAATAGGACTTGAATTAAGAGTTCTTACATATAAGGAAAGCGACGAAAAAACGGGGAATCTTGTTCTCGAGCAGAATCCGGCTTCAGGAACCAAGATTACCAAGGGTGGTTATGTAAGCGTTGTTCTTTCAAAAGATAAAAAGGAAGAAGAAGATTCACTTCTTATAGAAATGCCGAATCTTGTGGGGCTAACCCTTAATGCAGCAAAGAAGATACTCAGGAATAATTCACTTTCTTTCGGATCCCTTATATTCAGAAAAAGTAACAGTGCAACACCAAATACTGTAATTGAACAGAATCCGCTTCCGGGTAAAAAAGTTAAAAAATGGTCACCTGTAAGGCTGACTATCACCAAGGATGATGACAGCGGAATCAAAGAAGAAACTCCGGAGGAGAACCCTCAATGAAATATCTGGCACCATCAATCCTTTCTGCAGATTTCACCCGGCTCGGGGAAGATATTACCAGAACAGTAGAGGGTGGTGCAGACTGGGTTCATTGCGACATAATGGATGGTCAGTTTGTACCGAATATTTCCTTCGGTCCGATGATCGTTTCTGCTGTCGGAAGGATTACCGATCTGCCAAAAGACGTTCATCTGATGATTAAAAATCCTGATCCCATTATACCGGAATTTGCAAAGGCAGGTGCTTCTTATATTACAGTTCATCAGGAAGAAGTTGTTCATCTTCACAGAACTTTAACTCTTATAAAGTCATTTGGAATTGGTGCAGGGGTTACTATAAACCCTGCCACACCATTCAGCACTCTTACCGAAGCGGCCGAATACTCAGATCTCATTCTGATAATGACAGTTAATCCCGGATTCGGAGGACAATCATTCATAAACTCCTGCCTTAAAAAAATTGAACAGGCAGCAGAATTCAGGGAGAAAAACGGATTAAATTACCTTATTGAGGTTGACGGGGGTGTTAACGCTAAAAATATTAAGGAAATCTCTGATGCCGGATGCGATGTTTTTGTAGCCGGTTCCTCGGTATTTTCAGCGGGAGACATAACCGAAAGCACCAGAACATTAAAGAATTTGATTTATTAATCAATGGAGTGAACATTGAAATTAGCATTAATCGGCGGTAAAATAGTTACCCCGTTCAGAATAGTAAATAACGGCACCATAGTGCTGGAAGATGGTGTAATTACCGAACTCGGAAAATCTGCAGATGTCAGAATTCCGGATGAATGCGAAGTAATTGATGTCAGCGGGAGCATGGTTACTCCGGGCTTTGTTGACCTGCTTGTACATGGCGGAGGCGGCAGGGGATTTGCCGATGAGGATATATCAAGCATAAAGATAGTAGGAGATTATTTTCTCAGACACGGCTCAACAACCGTTCTTGCTTCCTTGTATGCAAAACCGGAACCACAGCTTCTTGCCGATTTAACCCGAATTGCGGATTACATAATTGCCAATCCTGATTCAAACATAAAAGGGATCCATATGGAAGGTCCGTACCTGAATCCCGGCCTTAAGGGAGCCATGAATGAGGACTACCTCTGGAAACCGACCGTTGAATCATGGAATAAAATGTGGGAAGCCTCTAAAGGTCTTATAAAACTGATGACAATTGCACCGGAACTTCCCGGTTCTTATGATGTAATGAGAAAGGCTGCTCTTGACGGCGTTGTTTTGTCAATCGGCCACTCAATGGCAGATTTTGAGCAAGTTGAACTTGCCGTTGATTACGGTGCTGCTCATGTTACTCATATATTTAATGCCATGAAACCTTTTCACCACAGAAAACCGGGTGTAATTCTCGGTTCATTGCTCAAAAACGAATTAAAGATTGAACTGATAGCCGATACACTTCACGTTCATCCTGCGGTTATGGAGCTTTTGCTCAAACTTAAGGGACCAAACGGCATTATCCTTATTACAGATTCAATCAGAGCAGGCGGGATGCATGAGGGTGAATATGAGTTTGCCGATCAGAAAATATTCATGAAAAACAGCAAGGCATTTTTACCTGACGGTACACTTGCAGGAAGCACTCTTACTCTTAACATGGCTATTAAAAACATGATCAAAAAAGCAAACGCTAAACTCACCGATGCGGTAAGGATGGCCTCGCTTAACGGTGCAAAAGTTCTTAATATCGAAAACAGAAAAGGTATTCTGGCTGTTGGTAAGGATGCAGATCTTGTCGTACTGAATGACGAATTTCAGGTAGAAATGACAATACAGCGCGGCGAAATCAAGTATTCCAGAAAAATGGAAGAATAAAGAACCGAATTTACCACAGAAGGCGGCGCTGCAGTGCAGCGGCGCCTTTTTTTATATAAATATGATGGAATAATTTATATATGATCGGGTTAAAACCGCTTTACAGAGGCAAAAGGCTCCCTGAGTTTCTTCAGAGGAATTATCCCGGATTCAATCCCGAGACTGAAGAATATAATAACACATTTGTTATCAGGAGTGCTGATCTTCATCCAGCGGGAAGTTTTAGTTTACCTGAAGGAACAACACTATATCCCGGAACAGACGGTGAATCTTTTGCAGTTACAATTAATGACAGGGAATTTCTAAATCTTTCTGCTCAGTTAAAATCAAATTCACTTGAAACAGTTTGGAATCTTAAAGATGGAAGAGAGCTTGATTTGTCATATCTGAGGATTATGGGAATCCTTAACGTCACTCCCGATTCGTTTTCTGACGGCGGTAAATACAATTCTCCAGAACCAGCATTGAGACATGCTGTTGATATGATGAATCATGGGGCGGATATAATAGATATAGGCGGACTATCTACAAGACCGGAATCAATAGAGATACCCGTGAATGAAGAATTATCACGTATTTTACCGGTAATAAGATCTGTGAGAGCGATAAACAATGATATACTGATTTCTGCAGATACTTACAGACATGAGGTTGCAGAAGAAGCACTGAAAGCAGGAGCAGATATAATTAATGATATTTCAGGCGGAGCATTCGATCCGCTGATTCATGATGTTACAGCATCTTATGATGCTCCCTACATTATGATGCATACCCCGGCGAAACCTGCCGTCATGCAGAAAATGACAGAATACAGTGATGTAATCAGAACGGTTTATTTTTATCTGCAGGAGAGGGGGGCAGAAGCTCGTAAAAAAGGTGTAACAAGAATCATAGCAGACCCCGGTATAGGATTCGGTAAAACGGCCGAACAAAACTTTGAAATTTTATCAAGACTTGAAGAGTTATTATATTTAGGTTATCCATTATTAATTGGTCTCTCCAGAAAATCATTTATAGGTAAAACCCTGGATCTGGAAACGGACAAAAGAGATATACCGACTTCAATACTGGAAGGATACAGTGTATCAGGAGGTGCCAGGATAATAAGGACTCACAATATTCTTCATGCTTCATATCTGAAGCGCCTGGTCAACAGAATCTTGCAATACTGATGTTAGAAATATTCAAAATCGGCTTTCTGTCTTTTACATTATTAGACCTTCTCGATATCACTGTCGTAGCTTTCATTATTTATTATCTTTACAGGATAATAAAAGGCACGATTGCCGCTCAAATTTTTGTGGGACTGATTATTGTACTGATTCTGAGTATATCAGCGCAGGCGGTAAATCTTAAAGCAATTAGCCTTCTTCTGAAATTTATCACGGATATCTGGCTGATTGCATTTATTATTATTTTCCAGCCTGAGATCAGAAGACTGCTGGTAATTCTGGCAACTAATCCATTACTCAAATTTTCAAGCCGTCAGCAGAATGCCGAAAATGAGAATATCTCGGTAATAGTTGAAGCGGCGTTTCAGCTTTCACAACTGCAGTACGGAGCCTTGATTGTTCTTATTAAAACCAGCGGGATGCGTGGATTCAATGAAACCGGCACAATATTAAACGCAAGACTTAGCAAGGAGCTTTTAGTTTCAATCTTTTTCCCGAGATCACCTCTGCATGACGGTGCTGTGGTTATTAACGGAGATTTAATAGAGGCCGCAAAATGTACACTCCCGATGGCACAGATAACTGATCTTCAGGGTGTTCCTTTCGGCATGCGGCACAGGGCAGCAATCGGAATATCGGAACAGGCAGACGTGCTCGTTATTGTGGTTTCTGAGGAAAGCGGTCTTATCTCAATTGCAGAAAACGGAAAGCTGGAAAGAGGATTTTCTAAAGAGCAGCTCAGAAAAAGGGTTACTGAATCCTTAAGAGTAGGTAAAAAAGAAGGTTCAATATTTTCATTGTTTAAGAAAAAGTAAAATGAATGCTGTTATTATCCCGTTTTACAACGAAAAAGGCACTCTGAAAGAAGTCTGCAAAGCAGCTGCCGAATATGCCGATATAATAATCTGCGTTAATGACGGTTCGGATGACGGTGGGGAGCTCGATGTTGAAAATATGGAAAAAGTAATTCCGGTAAGCCATTCCGAGAATCTCGGTAAGGGGAAGGCCTTAAACACCGGAATAATGAGAGCTATCAGAATGAATGTTTCCAAAGTTGTAATTCTTGATGCTGATTTTCAGCACGATATAAAATTTGTTCCTGTTATTTTTGAAAAACTTGATTTTTCTGATGTTGTACTTACCAACAGGCAGGATATATTCAGGATGATATGGCCCCACAGAATATTAAGCAACTGGCTTACATCTTTTATGGTAAGCAAAAAACTCGGAGTAAAAATACACGATAGTCAGTGCGGTTTCAGGGGTTACAGTGGAAAGACTCTGAAAACAATAGTGCCTGATGAACCGGGTTTCGAAGCAGAAACTGAAATGCTGATAAAGGCAGTAAAGGCAGGTTACAAAACTGACACGGTAAATATCCCGGTTCTGAAAAGAAAATCAGGTAAAAGTAAAATGCAGATCCGGAAAACAATAAAAGGATTTTTAGCTGTTCTCAAAAAATATTAAAGGAGTAATTTAATGAAACTGAAATACTTCTCCCACTCAGCTTTTCAGGTTACAACCAATGAAGGAATCAAAATTCTTATTGACCCGTTTCTCGACCATAATCCTACCTCACCCGTAAAATCAGATCAAGTTGATGCAGATTATATTATTCTTACTCACGGTCATGGTGATCACATCGGAGATGCGTTTTCAATAGCCAAAAGATGTAATTCCACTTTCATATGTGTTAATGAACTTGCCAACTACTGTGCCGCCAAGGGTTTCAAAGCACATAACATGCATATAGGAGGCTCATGGAAATTTGAATTCGGAAGAGTGAAATTTACTATAGCTCACCACGGTTCCATGACTGACGATAATTATTACGCCGGTGAGCCTGCAGGTGTACTTCTGTTTATTGAGGATAAGATAATTTACCACACGGGGGATACGGGATTATACTATGACATGAAACTTATCGGTGAAATGAATAAGATAGATTATATGCTGTTGCCGATAGGTGATAACTTCACCATGGGAATTGATGATGCGGTGAAAGCGGTTGAGCTCGCTAATCCCGGGATAGCTGTACCAATTCATTACAATACCTTCCCGCCGATTAATCAGGATCCGCTTGAATTCAAATCAAAAGTTGAAAAGACCGGTAAAAAAGCCAGAATCATGGCTTTCGGTGAAGAAATAGTTATCTGATAAATTTAGCTCGTTTAACCAGGGGAATAGATCGTTTTATTCCCCTCAATTCTTTATCTTTAATTTTTCTTTTTTTTGGATTATTCAGAAAAATGGCAAAAATAATATCAGTAGCTAATCAAAAAGGCGGAGTAGGTAAAACCACTACTACAATAAATCTTTCCGCCTCACTGGCTCACTTCGGAATGAAAACCCTTGTGGTTGATATAGACCCTCAGTCAAACTCATCTTCAGGACTGAATCACAGGAATAAAGACTTCAGTGTTTATGATGTTCTTATTGGTTCAATTTCACCGGGTGAGGGCGTTTTAAAGGAAGTACTGCCAAATCTGAGTCTTATACCGGCTAATATTAACCTTGTAGGTGCTGAAATTGAGGTTCTTGACATGCCCAACAGGGAATATGTTATGTCTGAAAGATTAAAGCTGATTACCGATGAATATGATTTTATCCTTATAGACTGTCCCCCTTCATTAGGAATTCTTACACTTAATGCACTTACCGCATCAGACTCAGTTATTATACCGGTGCAGTGTGAATATTTTGCGTTGGAGGGTCTGGGGCAGCTTTTGAATACCATTAATATTGTAAAACAGCGTTTTAATAAAAAATTGTCGATCGAGGGCGTTCTGCTGACGATGTATGATGCAAGGCTTAAACTCTCAGAGCTTGTTGCTGCTGAAGTTTCCAGGTATTTTGAAGAGAAAGTGTACAGCACAAGAATACACAGAAACGTCAGAATATCTGAAGCCCCGAGCTATGGTAAGCCCGTAATGTATTATGATTCTTTTGCGTTAGGTTCACAAAACTATCTTGATCTGGCAAAAGAATTTTTAGACAGAAATAAAGTTGCAGTCAGCACATGAGTAAAATTAAACACGGATTAGGAAGAGGACTTGATGCACTTCTTTCAGGTAATCTTTCAAGGGAGGAAAATACTTCTCAGGTTTCATTACCATCAGATAAGGAAATTCAGGCAGCAGAGAAAACAGCCGGGAAAATTCAGGGTCAGACTATTTCAGTTGACCTGATAGAACCAAATCCGTTTCAGCCAAGAACAAATTTTGATCCAGCTGCTCTTGAAGAGCTTAAAAATTCCATCATAGCTAATGGTCTGATTCAACCCGTAACTGTAAGGAAAAATGGTACAGGATATCAGCTTATTTCAGGTGAGAGACGCTTACGCGCATTCAGGGAAATAGGATATAAGGAAATCCCGGCTTATATCATAGAAGTTGCATCAGACGAATTGATGCTCGCAATGGCTCTGATTGAAAACATTCAGAGGGAGCGTCTGAATCCTATTGAAGAAAGCCTGGCCTATAAAAGACTTATGGAAGAATGCGGCCTTACTCAAGAGGAAATTGCAGTAAGAGTAGGCAAAAACAGAACAACTATAACAAATTCGATAAGACTTCTGAAACTTCCGCCCGAAATTCAGGACAAGCTTATTACTGAGGAAATAACCACCGGGCATGCAAGAGCATTGATCAATCTTCCGACTGTTAAGGAACAGCTTAAAATTCTTGATACCATACTTACTGATAATCTTTCAGTAAGGCAGGTTGAAAATCTTGTTAAACAGGCTACTGATTTTGTAAGAAAAAAGACAAAAACTTTATCTCATCCGTCTAAAAACCGGGAGAAGAATTTTTCCCTTACATCAATCGAGGATATCCTCAGAAAAACGCTCGGTACAAAGGTTGTGGTCTCGCAGAAAGCAAACGGATCCGGTGATATTTATATAGAGTTCTATTCACATGATGAATTAGACAGACTTTTAGATTTGTTTTCACTTATTGAAAAAAATAATTCTTAACTCCACTTTACTGCTGATTTTGTTTACAGGTGTTCTTATGCCGCAGAATCTGATCTCTCGGGATTCAACTGCTGAATCAGACACCGTTTATGTAATGAGTAAATCACCTTGGGGAGCAGTTGCGAGGTCAGCTGTTATACCCGGATTTGGTCAATACTATAACGAATCATACTGGAAAATTCCCGTGGTCTGGGGCTTTATGGGATTTTTTATTTACAACAGCGTCATTAACCACAAGAACTATACAGATTACAGGGATCTTTACGAGTCAGGTAACTTCAGCATTGAAAGCTACAGAAGATTGAGAGACTTCTATAGAGATCAGAGGGATTATTATCTGATTTTTCTGGGAATCACATACATATTGAATCTGGTGGATGCGTATGTTGATGCTCACCTGTTTGATTTTAACGTCACAGACGATCTTGGGGGAACAAAAATGAATATCGGAATAAAGGTTAATCTGCCATGATAAGCGTTACCTGTTCTAATTGCGGAAATCAGAACTCCGTTTACAGAAAGATATGCAAAACCTGTAATTTTTCTACCCGGGATAAAATAGCTAATATTGATCTCTGGGCAACAATCTCCCTTCTTATAGAGTCACCTTCAAAAGCTTTTTTTAACATTATAGCCTCAGAGCATAAGAATTTCATTTTTTTGATAATTTCAGTTACCGTGTTTAAGCTTGCGCTGACCGGCTCGGTCATTTACAGCAATATTTTCATCAGCCCCGAATTTAATTTTAATTTTGTTCTGATCACAATAGCTGTTATGACAGGTGAGCTTATGGTCTTTACTCTCATAAATTTTCTTTTTTTTCAGGAGCAAAGTGTAAGAATCAGATTCCGTGATATTTATGCATGCTTAAGTTATGCTTTAACTCCTTTTGCTATGAGCTTGTTTATAATAACTTTAATGGAACTGATAGTATTCGGTGATTCTGTGTTTTCTCCTAATCCTTCAGTATTTACAATCAAACCATGGTTCGCCTGGTTTTTCATTGCTCTTGAATCATTGATAGTAATCTGGGGAGGCATTCTGTGGTACCATGCGGGGAAATATTTCACCCGCACCGGAATCCTGAATATCGTTAATCTGCTTTTTTACGCTATATTTGTCTATTCGGGCTACGCGGTGTATGCCTGGATAGTTAATAATCCTTTGTTTTATGGAAATTAGAACTGATATACTGATTATCGGAACCGGAATTGCCGGTCTTTATTCTGCACTGAAACTTTCTGAATTTGCCAGTGTCACGGTCATAACCAAAAAAGATAAAGCCGAATCAAACACTAATTATGCACAGGGAGGAATTGCTTCGGTTCTTGACCCGAACGATTCTTTTGAGAATCATATTAAAGATACAATGATAGCAGGAGCCGATCTCTGCAACCTGAAAACTGTTGAAATTCTGGTGAAAGAGGGACCCCGGCGTATAGAGGATTTGCTTGCAATAGGCACTAATTTCACGAAAAAGGATGGCAGGCTGGATCTGGTAAGAGAGGGAGGACATTCTTACAACCGAATAG
>CAYPMQ010000009.1:13047-26094 GCA_964411625.1 uncultured Ignavibacteriaceae bacterium | reverse complement strand
AACCTATTACTGGTGCAAATGACGGGGCAAGCGGAGTGGCTGTTCTGCTTGAGATTGCGAGAACTCTGAGCGTTAATAATCCCGGTTATGGTATAGATATCGTACTTTTTGACGGTGAGGATTACGCTAAAAATGATGATTTTGTGATGTTCTGCCTCGGCTCAAAATATTTTGCAGCAAACACTGATGTGAAAAACAAATACGTTTTTGGTGTGCTCCTGGATCTTGTAGGTGATAAACAGGCTGTGTTCAAACGTGAAGGCACATCGGTTAATTTTGCTCCTGAAGTGGTTGATCTGTTCTGGAATATGGCTTCTCGCCTCGGACTCAGGAGTTTTATCAATGAAAGAGGAAAAGAGATTTATGATGATCACGTCCCTCTTAATCAGGCAGGTCTTAAAACCATAAACATTATTGATGCCGATCTGGTAGGTCATCAGGCCACAGATGACAGAAGAAAATACTGGCATACTAACAATGATACTATGGAAAATATCGGCATTGAGACTCTTGATGAAACAGGCAGGCTGCTGCTGAATGTGCTCTATTCTATAAGATGGCATGTTGAATAAACTGAATCTGATTCAGTTAAATAAAGCCGGAACGGAACTTCCTGCGCTCATTCTTCTTCACGGATTCACAGGGAGGGCAACCGACTGGCTGGAGAGCGCAGAGTACCTCAAGGATATTTGCCGGCCGGTTCTTATTGATCTGCCGGGCTGCGGTGAATCACCTTTCCCCGGAAATGAAGCTGTCTTCAAACCTGAAGGTATCAGCAGAGTAATTTCTGAAGCATTGAAAGATATTCCCGGAAAAAAAATTATCGGGGGGTATTCAATGGGGGCAAGAGCGGCCCTTCTTACATTTATAAAACATCCTGAAGATTTCGCGGGTATCGTACTTATCAGCGGAACTGCAGGAATTTCTGATCCCGCCGGGAGAAAATCAAGATCGGTTTCTGATGAACTGCTTGCAAAGAAGGTTTCGGAGCTTGGAGTTGAGAAATTTATTGCAGGTTGGATGGATAATCCGTTGTTCAGAGGACTGAAAAACCTCCCAACTGAAAAATATGAAAAAATTGTCAGGGGAAAGAAGGCAAATTCACCTCATGCACTTGCATGCTGGCTGAAACACTTCTCGCCGGGACTTATGCCGGATATGTGGCCTCATCTGAAAAATATTCAGGTTCCTGTTCTGCTTGCTTACGGATCAGATGACAGTAAATATGCAGATCTAAGCAAAAGAATGGCCGGAGAAATTAAAAATGCTGAGCTTATTGAAATTGCCGGATCAGGACATAACGTTCATCAGGAGAAACCCGTTGAACTTGCCACGGGGATAAAAGCGTTTATAAAGAAAAATATTAATTGAGAAAGTATACAGGAATTTTATGTCATTTAACTGGATAAAAGTAAAAGACTATCAGGATATCACATATGAGAAGATGGGTGGTATAGCAAAAATTACCATCAACCGCCCCGAAGTAAGAAATGCATTCCGCCCTGAAACTATAACCGAAATGTTTGATGCATTTGTGGATGCAAGAGAGGATCAGAAAATCGGGGTCATTCTTCTTACAGGCGCCGGACCTGCCGCAGATGGAAAATATGCATTCTGCTCAGGCGGTGATCAGAGAATCAGAGGTGAAAAAGGTTATATCGGTAGTGACGGGGTTCCGAGACTTAATGTTCTTGATCTCCAGAAAATGATCAGAAGTATACCAAAAGTGGTAATAGCTCTTGTTGC
The DNA here is from genome assembly GCA_964411625.1 of uncultured Ignavibacteriaceae bacterium. GTDB lineage: Bacteria > Bacteroidota > Ignavibacteria > Ignavibacteriales > Ignavibacteriaceae > JABWCA01. Next base: position 24,348 of record CAYPMQ010000009.1, on the reverse strand, counting down.
GGGATATGCCATAGGGGGAGGGCACGTTCTGCATGTGGTATGTGATCTTACGATAGCCGCAGATAATGCTGTATTTGGCCAGACAGGTCCCAGAGTAGGTAGTTTTGACGGTGGATTTGGCGCAAGCTATCTGGCAAGGCTCGTCGGGCAGAAAAGAGCAAGAGAAATCTGGTATCTTTGCAGGCAGTATAATGCTCAGGAAGCTTTTGACATGGGACTTGTAAATAAAATCGTACCCGTAGAACAGCTTGAAGCAGAGGGTATCGAGTGGGCAGAAGAGATTCTCGAAAAGAGCCCGCTGGCAATAAGACTGCTCAAATCAGCATTCAATGCTGAACTTGACGGTCAGCAGGGAATTCAGGAACTTGCCGGTAATGCAACACTCCTGTATTATATGACTGAAGAAGGCCAGGAAGGCAAAAAAGCCTATCTCGAAAAGAGAAAACCGAAATATAAAGATTACCCCAGACTTCCTTAAAAAAAGGCGTAACGGATCAGAGGCATATATTTAGTAAAATCCCTGATCTTAGCGAAACCACTTTATGTTGTGGTACTGATATCATATTAAAGTTAATTTACTATACTTATTTATATTTATTCTTTAACAAATGTCGAAAATAAACATCTGGGTACTTGCTTCCAGACCTAAAACACTTCTTGCCTCTTTTGTGCCCGTAATAGTAGGTGCATCACTTGCCTTTGCTGAAGGATCGTTAAATCTCATGCTTTCGGCAATTGCATTATTATGTGCGGTTTTGCTCCAGCTTGGTTCAAATCTTGTTAATGATCTTTTTGATTATCTGAAGGGAACAGATAAGGAAAACAGGCTCGGACCTCAGCGCGCTGCTGCTTCAGGATTACTGACACCCGATGAACTCAAGGCAGGAATCTACTTTGTATTTATTACCGCATTTCTTCTCGGCCTAATTCTTGTTTACTATGGCGGCCTTACGATTCTGCTTATCGGCATTTTATCGATTCTGGCAGGGATCGCATATACCGCCGGCCCATTCCCGCTGGCATATAACGGTCTTGGTGACCTCTTCGCTTTTCTGTTCTTCGGCGTTGTGGCAACTGTAGGAACTTATTTCGTAAATACTGGCCAATTTTCCGGGCTCGCATTTCTTGCATCTGTTCCCGTGGGTGCTTTGGTAACAAACATTCTCGTTGTCAACAATTACCGTGATTATGACAATGACAGGGAAAACGGAAAATTCACTCTCGTAGTTAGGCTAGGCAAAAACTTCGGGAAATATGAATACATTTTTATGCTGGTCTGCTCATTCCTTGTTCCGCTGATTTTATTTCTCGGTTATGAAGGAATAAGTTATCTGATATTTTTACCCTATCTACTGTTACCTTTCGCTTATAAACTGGTTCTGATGCTGTTTACTTTAACAGGTGTTAATCTTAATAAGGTGCTGGAGCTTACGGCTAAATTTTCTGCGATCTATGGAGTACTTTTTTCCCTCGGTTTTATACTATGATAATTTCCGATTTCAGAATAATAAAATATGAACTCGGATTTAAGACTCCTTTTACAATTTCCGGCAGAACCTTTACTTCAAAAGAAGTCTTTTATCTTTCTCTGACAAGTAAGGCCGGGAGTATTTTTACAGGTGAATGTTCTCCGTTCCCGCAGTTCGGAACTGAAACACCTGAAGATGCCGGAACTCTTCTGAGAACAATAACCGCTGAAAAAATTACCCCCCTTTTTCTGCAGAAAATTAAAAACCGTTATCCTGCAGTTCATGCCGGAATTGAACAGGCAATACTTCAGTTTCGGATGGCGGAGGGTGAAACATCTGAAAGTATTTTTCCGGATATAAAACTGAAATCAAGAGTAAGGGTTAACGCTGTTGCCGGCATTATGAGTGCGGATGAAACACTCGTAAAAATCAGAGAGCTGCTTGAGGCGGGGTTTCTGGTTATAAAATTGAAAATCGGACGTGAAGATCCCGCTGAAGATATCGAAGTACTGAAAAAAGTCAGAGGGGAGCTTGGCTATGAATTTGGCCTCAGGCTTGATCTGAACGGAGGATGGGATGTCAGAACTGCCAGAAAATATCTGCCTTCGCTTGAGGAATTTAAAGTTGAATATCTTGAGCAGCCGGTTCCGCTGATGCATGATATGCAGCATTTAAAGGGCTACTCGTCAGTGCCTGTTGCAGCCGATGAATCCCTTATATCATTTCTTGCTGCTATGAACATAATTGAAAATGAACTCGCATCTGTATTTATTGTCAAACCTGCCGTTCTTGGCGGCGTGAGTGAAGCTCTGAAAATCATTAAACTTGCAGAGTCCAATGGCATTAAACCGGTTGTTACAACTTCCCTTGAATCATCATTAGGTAAAAGAATGGCAGTATTTTGTGCCGCTGCACTTAAAGAGGATATTCACTGCGGACTCTCTACGGCAGGAATGATAAGCAATGATCCACGGCAGGATTTTTATCCGGTTGAGAGGGGAGAGATAAATACTGAGAATCTGGTGCTGTGATGAGTGAGAACTTCTTTGCGACCCTTAATGAAAATTACAGAGATCATTACCATGATACATTGCTCAGTATTCGGGATGATGAATTCGCTAAGGCAGCAACCGGAAAATTATTTACTCAAAAGGGTAAAGAAAGATTTATCCCGATAACTTACGGCGAATTTTTTGACACTGCATTGCTCCTGGCAGGTTTCATTAAATCAGAAAAATTCCGCATAAAAATCAGACTCAGTAACAGGGCGGATTTTTTTCTTACCGCTGCTGCGGTAATGCTTTCCGGAAAAAGTGCAGTGCTCATCCCTTCTGAGAGCAAAGGTGATGATTTGTACCGTGTTGAAGATGCTTCGGAAATCTTTGACGAAGAAAAGCTGAATGATTTGATCCGTGACTTCCCTTACTCGGGAAACACCGGAAACCGCATGATTTCAAAGAATAATTTTGATTCGGTGGCAGGTTCTCTTTCAGATTTGGACGAACTTGCAGTTATATTTACATCAGGCAGCACATCTCAGCCTAAAGCCGTACCACTAACGGGCTTCAATTTTCACTCATCATTCAAAAACACCCGGACTTTATTCCCTTATAAGCCCGGAGATAAATGGTATCTTTCACTGCCTCCATATCATATCGGGGGTTTTTCCGTTTTCATAAGAGCCATATTATCAGGAATGGAAGTTATCTGCGGTGAATCAGATCCGGAGAGACAGCATTTTTATGATGAGCTTGAATCAACCGGATGCAGTTATGTATCACTCGTCCCGACACAGCTCCACCGGATCTGTAAGAATAATTTACTTGCTCCGCACTCCCTGCGTTATGCTCTTATCGGCGGGGCACCGGCAGATAGTGCAATGATAAAAAAAGCAGATTCTCTTAACTGGCCATTATATGTGGTTTACGGAATGACTGAAACTGCTGCATTTTTTGCAGGGGGGAGGGTAACAGGATCTGAGAAACCCGGATATGCCGGGAAACCGCTCGGAGAATGCTCTTTGACAGTAAAAATATCACAGAATGAAGAAAGATCAGGGGGATTAATAATGGTAAAATCCGGTGCTGCAGCTTCAGGATATCTCAATGATGATAAAGAAACAGATTACAGATTTTCAGTTGGTGGTTTTATCACTTCTGATTCCGGTTTTACCGATGAAGAGGGAAATCTGTACATTACAGGCAGGACTGATGATGTTATAATAACGGGCGGGAAAAAAGTAAATCCTGCCGAGGTTGAGGAAGCGATCAGAAAAGTTCTGCCCGGTATAAACACTGCGGTAGCAGGAGTTGAGGATGATGAGTGGGGTCAGAAAGTTATTGTATTCATTGAATCAGATCAGAATAAAACTGATTATCTGCGGAGTGAACTAAAGAAATCACTTGAGAGCCACAAGGTTCCGAAGGATTTTATCTTTATCAGACAATTCACGCTAAAAGGACCCGGAAAAACTGACAAGGCAGCTTTGCTGAAGTATTATAGTGAACAAAAAGGCTCAGTCTGAGACTGATTATGCACCGATTCCCATTAACTCGGCAAACTTTGCAGGAATGGCAACCGACCTCTCCTGCCTGATATCAACCACCGCGTTTATCATTGTCACCCTGGCTGCAAGTCTGCCTTCATTATCATGAAACGCGACTTTAACGGTGTACCTTTTTTCACCTGAACGCTCAAAATCAAGTCCTGCCTGAAAAGTCTCCCCGAATTTCATAGGGGCATGAAAATCGGCTTCCGTATGAACAACAGGGAAAGCAAATTCAGGATTTCTGAAAATTTCATCATAGCCACCGTCCCTGAAAAAATCCTCATAAACTTTATGAGCAAGGCGGAATATATTCCCGAAGAAGATAACACCTGCCGGATCGCACTCAAAAAAATCGATTTTTACAGTTGTTTGAAAAAAAGCCATTTTTTTTGATCTGACTCAATTATAAATTTCAAAAAAATTGTAAATTTAGGATGCAACAAAGATAGATATTTTAAGGATATTCATGGCAAAAATCTTACTGATCGAAGATGACCAGCGTGTAAGGTCAAGTATAAAAGATATATTGAACGAAGAGGGTCATCAGGCTTATACCGCAGAAAACGGATACGTCGGAATTGAGAGGGCCAAGGAGGTTTATCCTGATCTTATTATCTGTGATGTGATAATGCCCGGTATCTCAGGTTTTGAGGTTATTCAGAAAATTCAGGAAGAAAGCAATCTGTCATTTATCCCTTTTATCTTTCTATCCGCTAAAAACGCAAAAACTGATCTCAGAAAAGGAATGGAACTGGGTGCTGATGATTATCTGACAAAACCTTTTTCTGCAGAAGAACTGATAACAGCCATTAATGTAAGGCTCAATAAAAACCAGAAACGTGAAGAGCGTGCCGAATCAAAAATTAACAAGCTGACAACCAGCATTTCATTTGCGTTGCCTCATGAACTCAGAACACCGCTCACAACCATTCTCGGTTATTCAGAGATTCTTATGTCGGAAGTGCGGACAATGAGTATCGGTGAGATTTCAGAACTCGCAAGATATATAAACGATTCTGCAGAAAAGCTGAAAATGAGGGTTGAAAAGGTTCTTCTTTACTCAAAACTTCAGTTCATTCTTGCAGATAAAAATCAAATGCATGGTTACGGAATAACCCGTTATGAGATGACTCAGAATCATGTTAATGCAGTACTTTATGATTACTTCTCGGGAAATGCAAGGTTCAATGATATCACATGTGAATGCGACGAAGCCATAATATGTACAGAAGAAAATTTTCTGAATCTTCTGTTAATTGAGCTGGTAGATAATTCAATAAAGTTTTCAGCTAAGAACACACCTATCTCTGTCAGAGGAACCGATACGGGTTCAGAATATATCCTCACTGTTGCTAACTGCGGAAAAGGTATAGATAAGGAGAAGGTCAGGAATATAGGAGCCTTTTACCAGTTTGACAGGGATATTAATGACCATGAAGGTCTCGGCCTCGGTCTTGAGATAGTAAGCAAAATCTGTAAAATATTTGACATGAAACTGGATTTTGAGAGTGATGACAGCGGAACAAAAGTAATTCTGACCTTTAAAAAATGAATTGAATAGTTGTTGCTAAATTTTTTACCTTGTCACTTTCCAATTATTAAATTTATCAAACTGAACCGGTAAAACATTTTATGATATCGATACTGAGAATTTCAGCACTGCTGATCATATTATCAATAACAGTTTATTCACAGAATACGTATGAATTTCTGAGGATAGACCCCAGCCCCCGTTCTGCTGCGCTCGGCGGAAGTTTTACATCCGGTTCAGACGGATCAGATGTTCTCTTTCACAACCCTGCGGGTATGTATATGCTGCAGAACACTCCGGTTTCGTTTAACTTTATGAAGTATCTGCTTGATATTAATTTTGTGAGCCTTTCGGGATCAAGAGAGTTTGCAGGGATAGGCCGTCTTGGTGCAGCAATTAAGTATGTGAACTATGGCTCTTTTAACGGCGCAGATGAATTCGGAAATAAGCTTGAGGATTACGGTGCCGGTGAGCTGGCTGCTATGGTAGGGTATTCCAATAAAATAGACGAGAATTTTTTCTACGGGGCAAGCGCCAAATTTATCTATTCATCTCTTGCAGGGTACTCTTCAACAGGCGTGGGGTTCGATCTTGGTGTGCAGTATTTGATTCCCTCTGAACTCATCACAATTGGTGTAAGTCTTACCAATTTCGGAACTCAGCTTTCCTCTTATGTAAACACCAAAGAAGATCTGCCTCTTGATCTTTCTGTGGGTTTTTCCAAAAGATTAGCGCACATTCCGCTGAAAATCTACCTTGATTTTCATAAGCTCAATCAAAAAGCAGAAGCGATTTCTGACAGACTGAATTCGTTCATCGTTGGGGGTGAATTCAGATTAAGCGAGGCTTCTACACTCATGCTTGGTTATGATAATGAAAAGAGAAAAGAACTTAAGATAGGTGATTTTGCCGGTCTTGCAGGTTTTAATCTGGGACTCGGAATCAGAATAAAGACTTACACTTTTGACTACGCTTATTCAAGCTGGGGTGAAATTGGTTCGCTTCACAGAATCGGATTGAACACTGAACTCTGATTTTATGTTTTGATTTAAGGATTGTTTAAATTTGTAATCCCAAAACTTTATAATTAATTATACGTCAGAAAAGAGAAGAAAAAAGCTTAAAAATGATCAGAGAGATGTGTAAATCAAAAATTCAGCGCCCTGTAATAACTCAGGCTGAATTATATTACGAAGGAAGTATAACAATAGATAAAGTTCTGCTCGATGCCGCAAACATACTGCCCTATGAAAAAGTGCAGGTTGTGAATGTTAATAACGGGCACAGACTTGAGACCTACACCATTGAGGGCGAGCCTGATTCGGGTGTTATATGCCTCAACGGTCCGGCTGCAAGGCTCGGATATCCGGGTGATGAAATTGTTATTATATCCTATGCTCAGATGAATGATGAAGAAATAAAAGACTATAAACCACTCGTGGTTATAGTTGATAAAGCAAATAAGATTAAAAAAATGCTCTGAAAATTAGAACGGATAAAGACATGAAAAAATTACTGGTTCTCGCATTATTTATAATCAGCATTTCAACCGTATCGGCTCAAATTAAGAAAGATCCTTTTGATAAGCCTTCTGTACGGGATGGTATTATAAACCGCGAAACGGAAAATAATTTTCTCGGCTTCTTTAATCCGGCAAATTTTTCGATGAGTCATTCAATAAACCTCTCATACTCCGCATTCGGCGGTAACGGAATTGCAACATCCGTTTACACCAACACGATGTCATACAAGTTCGCCGATAATCTGAGATTAAGTGCTGATGTCAGCTTTGTTCACTCACCTTATTCTACATTCGGTGATAAGTTTTCCAAAGATATCAGCGGAATATTTCTCAGTAGAGCCCAACTCAACTTTAAACCCTGGGATAATGCCGAAATCATGATACAATACAGAAATATTCCTGCTTATCAGATGATGGACCATGGTTATTACAATTCATTCTACGGCAATCCCTGGTTCGGATACAGACCTTAAAAGGGCGGAATAATTGGATAAAGAAGAGGGCGGTTTAAATAATGACGAGCAGTTTAAGTCATATGTTTTAAACATACTGCTTGTCATACTTATTCTGCTGCCGGGTTATCTTACCTACCATCTGTACACAATTCTTTTCAGTTCAAACGAAGTTAAGCCGAAAAAAGAAGTTGTTGTTGCGGCAAAGCTTCTTCAGCTTGATGTTCTCAACGGCTGCGGTCAGTCAGGTATCGGTGAGAAGTTTACCGATTTTCTGCGCCGTCAGAAGTTTGATGTGATTAACACAGGTAATTTTGTGTCGTTTGATGTTGAAAACACGATAGTTGTTGACAGAAAAGGAAATCCCGAAAACGCTCTCAGGGTCGCAAATGCACTCGGACTTACCCGTGAAGCCGTGGTGCAAAATATAAATAAAGATTACCTTATAGATGTAACGGTAATCATTGGCAGAGATTATAAAGAATTAAGTGTAATTAATAATGAAAAATGAATCAAGAGCTCTGGCAGACCATATCGCCGGGCTTATATTTGAGAAAAAAGGTTACGACGTAAAGTTACTTGAACTCAGAAATATCACAACTCTTTCTGACTACTTTGTTATATGCACTGCCGATTCAGATACTCAGGTTAAAGCTATAGCAGACCACGTTGAAGTTTCACTCAAGGAAGATGGTGTACGCTTATGGCATAAAGAAGGATTCAAAGCCCTTAGCTGGGTTCTGCTGGATTTTGTTGATGTGGTTGTGCATGTGTTCAGAAAAGATACGAGAGAGTTCTACAATCTCGAAAAATTGTGGGGAGATGCACCCGTTTTTGATTTAAAGGATCCCGCTGTTAAATGAAGTTACGGAATAAAAATTGAAAAAATATATACTAAGTCTGTTTGCTCAGGCAGCATTAAAGCTTGAATACTTAAAAGATGTGCCTGTAATTCTTGATATCCCAAAAGCAGATTCACACGGGGATATTTCCTGTAATATTGCAATGGGTTTATCAAGAGTTATTAAAAGAAATCCCCGTCAGATTGCAGAGGAGATTATCTCAGCGCTGGAGGCAGATCCAAATATTATTACTAAAACAGAAATTGCCGGACCCGGTTTTATAAATTTCTTTTTCAGTCCTGTATTTCTTGCGCAGATTATAACCGAAGTGACAGCAAAGGATTCGGAATACGGAAAATCAGACCGGTATAAAGGTAAAAAAGCAAACGTTGAGTTTGTCTCGGCAAACCCTACAGGGCCTCTCACAGTCGGGCACGGCCGTAATGCAGTTGTTGGTGATACGGTAGCCAATATTCTTGAATGGAACGGTTACGAAGTTGACAGGGAGTACTACTTCAACAATGCAGGCAGGCAGATGCGTGTGCTGGGTGATTCCGTAAAACTCCGTTATCTTCAGCTCCTCGGAGATAATATTGAGTTCCCTGATGATTATTATCAGGGTGAATATATCACGGAGATAGCCCGTGAGCTCCTCTCCGAATATGGTGATGGGCTCAGAGATGAAGATCCCGAAGGCAGGTTCAAAGAGAAGGCTGAAAGTGTTATTTTTGCAGATATCAGGCGAACTCTTGAGAGAATCAGTATCAGACATTCCGTTTTTTATAACGAAAATTCACTTTATGAAGAAGGAAGAATCAGAGCGCTTCTCGATATCTTTGAGAAAAGGGGACTCAGTTATAATAAAGACGGCGCCGTCTGGCTGAAGCTCTCCGAACTCGGTAACGAGCAGGATAAGGTTATCGTAAAATCAACCGGTGAACCAACATACAGGCTGCCTGATATAGCTTACCATGTAACAAAATATGAGCGCGGATATGACAGAATAGTTGACCTTTTCGGTTCAGATCATACCGCCACTTATCCCGATGTAATGGCTGCGCTTAAGGAACTTGGTTATGACCCTGATAAAATGAGAGTGCTGATTCATCAGTTTGTTACTATCTTTAAGGATGGTGAAATTGTTAAGATGTCAACAAGAAAAGCCAATTACATAACGCTGGATGAGCTGATTGACTGGACGAATCCTGATATTGTAAGATATTACTTTAACAACAGAACCATAAATTCTCACCTTAATTTTGATGTTGATCTTGCAAAAAAACAATCGGATGAAAACCCGGTGTTTTATCTGCAGTACGCACATGCAAGAATATGCTCTATAATCAGGACGGTCAATGAGCAGCAACTTAAGTCTTCATACGATCACCTTGACCTTCTCACCACAGATGAGGAAATCAGGCTGATAAAAAAGATTCACCAGTTTGAGGAAGTAATCTCGGAAGCAGGCGAAAATCTGGACGGCTCTAAAATCTGCCTCTATCTCGAGGAGCTTGCAGGTTTGTTCCACCGCTTTTACACTGTCTGCAGAATTCTGGGCAGCGAGAAGAACCTTGCGGAGGCAAGACTGGCTCTGGTTGCTGCCGTAAGAATAGTTCTCAGAAACGGTCTCTCGGTTGTGGGGCTCACTGCACCCGAGAAAATGTAAGCCTGCATGGTTTAGAGTTTAGGTTCAGAGGCATTTTTTTTATCCTCAAATATATTTGCACTTATTGATGAAGAGAAGGGCCTTTGTTAACAATACTGACTCAGGTTTTATAATTGAATTAATACCGGCTTCATTAAATTTGCTTTGAAAGATGGGTTTGATCAAATTAATTCTACCTCAGAACAGAATGAAAAATCTGATTCAATCAATAATTTTTTTAATTAAAAAATCCAGTGCCAATCTTCAGGAAATTGTTGAATACAAAAAGCCGGACTAACTTTAAAACTTCATTAGTCACGAAAGTCTTCCAAACTGTAATGAATCCTTTGAATCATTAAAATTAATTAATATCTTTGTGTTTAGAATCCAATATATAGCAACTGAATATGATTGATCCTAATGTTAAAATATGGTTAGGCGATAGTCTCGAAATCATGAAAACGCTGCCGGATAACTCGGTTGATCTGATATTCACATCCCCCCCTTATGCTGACCAAAGAAAAAACACGTACGGAGGTATTCATCCTGATAATTATGTTAATTGGTTCCTGCCATTTGGTATTGAGATGTTACGAATATTAAAACCTGATGGTACTTTTATACTTAATATCAAAGAAAAAGTGGTAAAAGGTGAAAGACATACTTATGTCTTAGAATTGATAATTAACATGCGTAAAGCTGGTTGGTTTTGGACTGAAGAATTTATTTGGCACAAAAAAAATAGTTATCCGGGTAAATGGCCTAATCGTTTCAGAGACTCTTGGGAAAGGCTTATTCAATTCAACAAATCTCGCTCCTTTAATATGTATCAGGATGAAGTAAAGGTACCCATCGGTGAATGGTCAAAGCAGCGACTTAAAAATTTAAGTGAGACTGATATGATAAGGGATAATTCAAAAGTTGGGAGCGGTTTTGGAAAAAAGATAGCAAACTGGCTTGATAAGGATATGGTTTATCCCACTAACGTTCTTCATTTGGCAACAGAGTGTAATAACAAAAATCATAGTGCTGCTTTTCCTGAAGAATTACCAACATGGTTTATTAAATTGTTTACCAAAGAAGGAGATATCGTTCTGGATCCTTTCATGGGCTCGGGAACCACTCTCGTAGCCTCCCGTAAATTAAACAGAATTGCAATGGGCGTAGATATACAAAGTGATTATTATGATATGGTGCACAAGAGATTTCAGGTAGGAGCTTTATTCCGGTCATTTCAGGGATTTGTTAATGCAAGTTAATCTTATAGATGAGATTAAAAATTATGTGCGTCA
>CAYPMQ010000009.1:943-12947 GCA_964411625.1 uncultured Ignavibacteriaceae bacterium | reverse complement strand
ATTGGCGATTTATGTCTGCAGTTTAACATTCGGAGGTCGAAAATCTGCTGTAACAGGTATTGATTTAGAGTTTGATCGTGATAATGTCAGATATATCGTTTCCATAAAATCAGGACCAAACTGGGGTAACAGTTCCCAAGTCAGGAAAATGACTGATGACTTCAAAGCTGCAATTAAAACATTGAGAACGAGTAATTCACGAATCAATGTAATTGCAGTTAATGGTTGCTGTTATGGCAAAGATAGTCATCCATTAAAGACAGAAAATTATTATAAATATTGTGGTGAGGAGTTCCGGGAATTTATTAGTGGTTATTCTTCATTATATACAGACATCATAGAACCACTTGGTACGGAAGCAAGAAAAAATAATGATATTTTTGATTTTGAATTATCTAAACTAAAAAACAGTCTAATCAGGGAATTTACAAATGAATATTGCGATGCAGATGGAAATATCAACTGGGAACGGATTGTAGAGCTTAATTCCGGTAAACAATTACAGACGCGTTAATTGAAATCTCCCTGGTGAATTGGATATGCCGATAATTTAGGCTAATTTAACAGGTTGTTAAAAATTTATTTATAGTTCTTTATTTTGGTTATTTCTTAATGCTTCATCTGATTTTTCGTCTACCCGGGAATAAGCTCCTTTTCCCGTTTCTCTTTCTTCTCCTCATTCTCTTTTCTCAAAACATAACGGCTCAATCATACGGTAATCTCAGAGGTGTGATAACAGATTCCATTAACGGTGAAGTGATTCCGTATGCCAATGTGATAATTAAAGGCACCAATATCGGGGCAGCTTCAAATGCAACGGGATATTACTTTATTTCATCGGCTCCCTCGGGTAATAAGATAGTCGTGATTTCTTATCTGGGTTACAAAAAGACGGAAATACCCTGTGAAATAAAACCGGGAGTTATCAACGAGCTAAATGTTAAGCTGGTGCCGGTCTCTGTGAATATCGATGAGGTAACCATTGTCGGTGAAAGAAATGCGCGTCAGAACGAAACAGATTTAGGCCTTGAAAAAATCACAACCCAGGAGATTGAGCTTCAGCCGATCGGAGCAGAGTCAGACATTTTCAGGGTTATTCAGAATAACCCGGGAGTCAGTTCCACAGGTGACGCCACCGCTAAATATTACGTAAGAGGCGGGGCAAGTGATCAGAACCTGGTGCTGCTAAACGGGGCAACAGTTTATAATCCTTTCCATGCTCTGGGTATATTTTCAGTTATTGATCCTGAGATAATTTCCTCTATGGAGTTTTACAAGGGCGGTTTTGCTCCTTCGGTGGGTGACCGGCTTTCATCCATTCTTAATATTATCACGCGGGATGGCAATAAAAACTTTTATCAGGCCACTGCGCAGGCAGGGCTGCTCTCAGGTAAACTGGCTGTTGAAGGACCCATCCCCGGAGGCTCTTTACTGCTTACGGGAAGGAAAAGCTACTATTCGGAGATTCTTAAAAAATACCTTAACGAAAAAAAGACGCCTTTTGATTTTTATGACCTCTCATTTAAAGTGAATTTTTCCGATCCCTCAATTGATAAAAACAGCAAATTCATCGCAAACGTATTTTTGAGTCATGATGAAGTGATCAATTCCGATCCGCTGCTTGAAGATTATAAGATAAGCAATAATATTGCCGGAATAAAATGGACAAAAATATGGGGATCACCGCTGGTTTCTGATATTTCGGTTTCATACAGTTATTTTAATGCAAATGTTGAGCCGAACCTCAGCGGTTCTAAGCCGAGAAATAACACAGTTAAGGATTTTACCGTCAACGCTGATTTTGCTTACATTTATGACAGCAAGGATCAGCTGGGATTCGGATTTCAGAGTAAGACAGTCAGCACCTCACTTGCACAGAAAAACCGGCTTGACCGGGAGATTGACTACAGCGTCAGCAGATCTGCCCTTGCCGGGTATTTCAATTACAAGTTCTTCAGATGGGATGATGTGGGTCTTGATCTTGGGGTCAGATTCAATCTCCTTTCACTCGCAGAAAAAAGGCCCTTTTTATTTGAGCCGAGAATCAGCCTGACTTACCTGCTGAACCCTTTGATGATATTTAAGTTTGCCTTCGGAAGATATTCCCAGGAACTTGTTACTCTCACAAATGAAGATGAGATCATATCGGTTTTTGAACCCTGGATCATTATTCCCGATAATGTCAGCTCTGCGGAGGCAACCCACATCATAGCAGGCTTCACTTCTTATCTCAGTGAAAATTTCAAGATGGAAATTGAGGCTTATTATAAAGGGATGAGCAATCTGATGGATGTAAATGAAAGAAAATATTCATCTGTGCAGTTTGACTTTAAAAATCTGAGCGGATCCGCATACGGAACGGAGGTGTCATTTAAGTTTGACGGTGAGGCTGTATTTGGCCGATTATCTTACGCCCTTGGCAAAACAGACAGGGTTTCAGGAAACATCACTTTTCAGCCAAGATACGATGTCAGACATTCTGTTAATATTCTGGCCGGGCTGAACCCCGGTTCAAACTGGCAGATTACGGCAAACTGGACATTCAACTCGGGTATGCCGTTTACTCCGATTAACGGTTTCTTTGATAAGCTGATTCTTGACGGTTCCACACCTGTCTCTGTTTACAACGGATATGAACCATCATTTCTGTATGACGTCAAGAACTCCGGAAGGCTTCCTGTTTATCACAGGCTTGATCTTTCGGTGACTAAAAAGATTGTGCTTGATTTTGTGGTATTCACACTCGGAGCCAGTGTTATTAATGCTTACAACCGTGAAAATATTTACTATTTCGATAAAGATACCGGGAAAAGAGTAAATCAGCTTCCGTTCCTCCCGGCGTTTTTTGTAAAGGCGGAGTTTTAAGATGTTAAAGCATTTATTACGAAAATCATTCATTCTGCAGTTTGCAGTTCTCTCAGTTTTCTCTTTTTATTCGTGCGAAGAAGATTTCAGTCCTAAATCCACATTCAAAAGCGGTTACGCATTATATTGCGTTATTCAGGGAAATGAACAGGACACCCAGGGCCGCCCCGTTGCAATAATAGCACAATATTATGATGTACCGGGTATTGATCCATCCGTAAATATGACTGCCCCTGAAATCCGCGGAGCAATAGTGAGGCTGATACACCGTGGGGATATTTACACATTCACCGATACTCTCAGAAGAAGGTCTGATACTACACGCTACACAGGAATGCAGCCTTATTACCGGGGTCCCGTGCTGCAGATTCTTTCAGGCGATTCAGTAACCATTTCAGCCCGCATGCCTGATGGAACCGAACTCCGGGCCGGTACGAGGGTTCCGAGGTATCTTGATATAGAATACACCGATATACCCTCTTCAGGATTCCGTTCAAATCTTGATCCTTTCAGATACGGTACCCAGTGGAAATTCTCATGGTATTCAAGAGAAAAGAACCTTTGTTTCCCCAAAATGTATATTAACTACAGAAAAAGAGTTGATTCAACGGAAGTTTCGGGAAGGATCGAGGTCCCGGCCTCGGTTGTAAACCGTAACGGATCATCACAGCCTATATACCAGCAGCCCACCAGAGGTGAATATGCTGCCTATGATTACAGTGCTTTTGACTGGGCAATGGCAAAGATTTCTGAAGGTGTTGCAGATAAACCGGCTTTCAGAATAACGGGAATTCATTTTGAAGTAGTGGAATATGATCAGGCTCTGTCTGATTATTATTCAAGCACAAACGGATATCTTGATAATTTTTCTCTCAGACTTGACGAACAGATTTATACGAATGTCAATGGCGGAGGAGGGATATTCGGCAGTTACTTTGTAAATCCTTTGGATTTCGGAATGGATACTGAATATATCGCATCATTCGGATACAGAAAATAATTTCTGCGCCGTGGATTTATCCTCTCCGGCTGCATTCAGCACAAATCCCGTTAAGAATAATTTCTTTATCTGATACCTCAAAACCATCCGGCAGAGGAATCGCCATCTCAGGCATGCCGGTAAGGCAATAAATACCACCGCATATACTGCAGTAAAAGTGAATATGATTTTCACGGTGAGTGTGTTCCGGACAGCTCTCCTTGCATAACGAGTACATGTTATAGTCTGAAGATGTGGGTATCTGATGAATCAGACCATGTTTAATAAACGTGTTGAGGGTTCTGAAAACTGAAACCCTGTCATACTTTGCATGAAGACTTTCAATCAGATCATGGCTGCTGAGTGCTTTCGGACTTTCATAAAAGAGAGAAAGGACATCAGACCTGATTCCGGTTACTCTCAGCCCCGCAGATTTTAATCTTGCAATTATCCGATTCATAATGTGAAAAAACAGAATTAGGTTAAGAATGTAAATGCAACTTAGTTGCAAATATAAAAAATTAGTTATCTTTGTACTAAGAAATTCTGATTCTACGGAATATTCTCTGTCAAATTCAGCGGATTCATTTTTTGGGGCTGATCTATAGGCAGGGTAAAAATTTATTTATTTTCATCAATTGATCAGTCGAAATAATCTGCTAAAACACAGATGGTTACTCATAATCAATAGGGGTTCCATTATGTTTTGAATATCAGTTTCTTTTTCCAGCCGGACTAAGTCCGGGTTTTAATTTCCCGGATACTTACAAAGCGGGAAAACAATGTCAGGAAGGAGATGTAGTTTAATCTGAAGTAAAGTTGAAATTTCCCGGCAGATTAAGATTCTCAATCAATTCAGATTGAAATGATTCTCAGCTGCGAGATAACGGGAAGTAAGCGAATGCCATAAATAATTGGCAATTTAGCAAGACCGCTTAACTTGCCTGCCTTTTCACTCCGGGATGTGAAACAGATGTGGTCACTGAGCAGACTGAAAGTACTTGCAGTATTGAATGATATATTTGATTTCATGCACGGATCTCCGCTGATTGGTCATGGAGATACCTTTTACAAAAAGATTAAATAAATTTACAAATATGGTCCTGTCATTGGCTGGGAACTGATAACTGGTTTCAAAACAGAAGTACAAACCCGGTTATAATTTTTAAGATAAAATTCAGATGCATTCACACAATAGTTCGATCCGGGGAATCATAAGCGGTTCAGTAACAGATACTCTGCTTATGCTTCCCGTCCTTTTTATTCTCTATTTTATTCTTGAGTATTTTTCACACAAGAAGCAGCTTGACCTGATTTCAGGTTTGAAAATTAGCACAACTATGGGGCCCCTTGCCGGCTCGGTGCTTGGACTTATACCGCAGTGCGGGATGTCGGTTTTCGTGACTTCGCTTTATCTTTCGGGAAGAGTAACTACAGGAACACTTCTTGCCACTTATCTGGCCACCTCAGACGAGGCAATTCCTGTAATGATTGCACATGGAAATCAGGGTGCAGAAATTCTTTATCTTCTTATTATTAAGTTTTTTATTGCCCTGATCTCAGGTTATGCTCTTGATCTGGTTCTCAAAAGAAAAAAATATGACGGAAAGCATTTAAACATTCAGTCATCTCACGTGGTTGAAATAGATCATGAACTGCATACAGTAAAGTATAAAGAGATAATTCTGCACAGCCTGAAGAGGTCATTCAGAATTTACGGCTGGGTACTTGTTGTAACTATAGGTCTTTCAGCCATGATCTCCCTTACACATGCCGAACATCTGCTTGATACAATAAAAGACTATGAGGCCTTGCAGATTATAGGTGCTGCCCTTTTCGGTCTGATTCCAAACTGTGCAGCATCAATAGCAATTGCAGAGCTTTTTGTACACTCCGGACTAAGCCTTGGTGCAGCCGTGGCAGGTCTGAGCACAGGAGCCGGGTACGGACCTATTGTACTTCTCAAAGATGGCGAATTAAGTAAAGCGGTTCAATTATTATTGATAAGTCTGATGATTTCCGTAATTTGGGGCATAGGCATAAATTATATTGTGTCATTTATATGAATTTTAGAGTTAAGCAAATGGCAAAAAAACAAAATGATCCTCAAAACATTTTTAATTTAAAGACCGGAAAACCTGTCAGACTTCCGAATAAAGATTCCCGTAATGAAGCTGAAGTTCCCCGGATACGTTCCATGGCTATTCCTGGAGAGAAAGAATATCTTAAAAACATCAGAGAATCATTTGATCTTGTGACGGATTACCTTCAGAGTGATGAGCCTGATGAAGATATAGATTTACTGGAAGAAGCACTTGAAATATTCCCGGAAAACTATGTTGCATGGGCGCTTAAAGGAGAAAACGCAGAGCATTACAGTGATTCCATGCTTTTTTATCAGGAAGCATATAATATCATGCACAAAAATTATTCTCAGCCTTTCCCGATAAAAAGAGATAATTTCAGGAGTGAAGAAGAGGTACTCCAGCTTTTTCTTGATGTAAGCTATAAATATGCAGACATGCTGGAATTATTTAAAAAATATGATCATGCTATACAGGTTTATGAACTGATGCTTGATCTTGAGCCTCTGGATCCCTTCAGGGTAAAATCAGTTCTTCTGCTGCTCTGCGTTATTATGGAAGAAAGAGAACTCTTTAAGAAGATTTACCTGAAGTATAAAAATGACACGAGCGCATTTTTCCTTTATGATAAGCTGCTTTTTGAATATACCGAATCCCCGGATTCTTTGACCACACAATCGGCTTTGATGGATGCCCTGCAGGCAAACCCCCATGTTCCCGAAAGATTACCGGACTGGATTGACTGCATGGTTTATGAAGAGTATGCCCCCGGTTCAGTTGATGAAGCCGAGACTATTGCGGAGCGGATGGGCATGTACTGGGATATGATTCCCGGTGCAATACGCTGGCTTAGGCAGCAGGCTAAAACACAGCGAAAAAATTAGCTCCTGAATGCTGTATTTAAGAAGATTAAACCGGAAACGCTGATGCACTGCTTCAGCTTTTTTTTTTGAGCGAAAACAATCTGACATTGAATATTGCCGCAGTTATAATAAATAAATCCGTTTTTCTTCCTGTTTTGCATACTTGTTTTCTGAAAATGAATTAATAATGGTAAATGATATACACATAAACCGATTACATTACTGCTGATTTTACTGCTTTCTCAGATAAATACATCTGAGGCCCGGATCCTGAAAAGATCAGCCTTTTTAGGTCTCGTCACAACTGCGCTGAATGATTATGTAAAAAACGCAAACCACATCTTAGACGTTTTGCTCATCACCTCGGTCACTGATAATTCGAATGCTGCAGGTTCAGTTTTAAAGCCCGGCTGTATTCTGATTTCTCTGAACGGAGTTAAAGTAAGTTCCAAGGTAAATCTTCAGAGTATAATGAAGTCAATATATACAGGGGATAAAATTATAATAGAATACCTCAGTGAAGGTGATCCCGGGGGCAGATCATGCGTTTTTAAAAGCTGAATCATACAGACAAATAGCTGAAGTCAAGTCTTCAGCGGGGTTCCGGGCTTATGCGCTCAAAAATTACAACCCTGTTGTGGCAGAAATGATAATCGGATGGATAAAAGGGATAAAACAGATAATGTAACTGACACTTAAAACTACTTCTGCAACAGGCAGTTGCAATTGTTATCGGGTTCTGAACAGCACCGGAGGATACGGAAGTTATCCCGGGATAAGTTATCTTAGTATCTTTACTCTGTGACTGCAACTGTTGCTACTGAAACAGATGCCGCACCGCCCTCAGTGAGCACTGAGATAAGTTCACGCGTGGTTGCCCCTGTTGTAATGACATCGTCTATTATCAGTATATCTCTTCCCGGAATAAGCTCTTTGCCTTTTTTTGTAATGCCGAAGGTTCCCTTAACATTCTTCTGCCTCTCACTAAAATTTTTATGTGTCTGTGATTCCGTCTGCCTTACTTTGTAAACGAGTGAATCGCTTATTATTAACTCCCGCCAGCCGGAAAAACCTCTGGCAATCTCCATTGACTGGTTATATCCTCTTTCTATCTTTTTAACCTTATGAATCGGTGCAGGAATGACTATCTCATACCGGAAATCAGGTGAAACTTCACAGATCCTGTTCATGAGGATACCTCCGAGCAAGGGTCCGATGTTTTTCTGCCCTGCGTATTTAAGTTTATGAATCATGTGTCTGATGGGTGAGTCATCTCTGAAAAGAAAAAGACTTACAAACTCCCGGCAGTACCAGTCTGAAAAGAGCTCTTCATAATAAGTTCTGAGCATATCAGGAGGCATGAATTCAAGTATGTTAAGGCACTCAGGGCAGATAATCATTGAATTGGGGAGGAGTTTACGGTCACAGCCTGCGCAAAGTCTTGGGAGGAAAAAATCCATAGCCCTTATAACCTGAAGCCTCAGATCCATATTAAAGCATGCCTTCCCGTTTTCTCAGGAAGAGTTCAAGGCAGAAAAACAGAATAAAGGCAGCCAGCATGTAAGGTGATGTCCAGAGAATTATTTCGAAATTTTCAACCTTCAGAGGTCTTGTCACTGTATTAATCTGGTTAAGCTTGTCAAAAAGGGGTTTATAATCACGATTGTAGTAAAAATCTCCGCCTGAAACTGCTGCCATTGATGAAAGGAGTTCTGCATTCATAGCAGGCTCATTCATTTCAGCATCAAATTCACCGGCATTGAATCTGCCTTCAACCGTTCCCGTCAGCTTATTATTCTGATCAAATCCACTAGCTCTGTAAAAATAATCACCGGTTGAGGCGGCGGTAAATCTTCCCTCATAAATTCCGTTCCCTTTATTCTCAAGGCGTATTACGGATGTTTTTCCGGCACCTGAAACTTCAACCGTTATGGTTCCCTCGTTACGGGGGTTAAAGCTTTCATCATAAAGCTCTCCTGTGAAAAGAATTTCCTCTCCCTGTGAATAAAACATTTTATCAGTTCTTACAATAAGCTGCTTCCTGTTTCCCGTGGCATTAAGCCACCTGACTGAGTTTGTTACGAAGTAACTGAAGGCACCTTCTTCTGCATTTAATTTCCATCTCCAGATATCACCGGCCACAACGGCAACCGATCTTTTATAGCCTACTTTTCTGACAGCCACCATGGGAGTTTTAACAGAAACATTATTGACCTTTGCAGTTGCCAGCAATTCGGCTTCAGCACGCATTTTAAGTGTCCAGTCAACTCTTCCTGCGGGAGGCAGGTTGTTCCAGAGTGCAGGATCCGGCTGAAAAACCGGATGTGATGAAATCTGGATTTCCGGCTGGGCTTCAAGAACAGCAGATGAGTACTTTTCCGCAATAAACGGAAGATCAGCTTCAATCAGCTTGAGTTTCTGAAAATCGGTGTATCTGCTTATAAAAATCAGGAAAGGAATATTTCTTTTTATTATGAGTTCCGTAACCTGGTTCAGAAGGTTATCTGATGTTGATGAGTTAGGGAAATTAACCAGAATAAGTATATCTGTACTGTCAGAGATGAAAGGTTTATCGGTTCCCAGAAGAACACCGGCACCTGCTTCAACTGAAGAAAATATGACATTCGACGAATCGAGTTTCAAGGTGTTTTTGAGTGCTCCCACATCAGCAGAAGGAACTCCGCTGATAAGAGAAACACGCACTTTATTATTCAATACTGTAATAAAAGCAGATTTAGTATTGTTTTCTTTAAGAAGTTCATCGGGTGAAATATCGGCTGCGACAGTGATTTTTTTCTGACCCGGCAGGGAGGGAGTGTAAGAGAATTTAACTTCATCAAATCCTGTTTCTGAAAGAACGGCTCTTTTTACTTCTATAATTTTATTATCCTCAAACAGTTTAATATTTACTTCACTGCCGCCAAGGGATTTATTAAAGAGCACCGCTGTAATCTGAGTTGAAACCCCGGCATAAATTATTTCATTATGTATGATATTCTTTACCGAAAGATCTGTTTTCTTTGATGAATCACCTATCCCTATAGTATAAACCGGAAGTCCGGTTTTTTCGGCAGAACTGAGAGGATTACTGCCGGAATTATAATTTCCGTCAGTGACGATTACCACCGATGAAACGTTATTTTCGTCAAATAATCCCGATGTGAAAATCAGGTTGATATTTGTACTGTTTTCTATGAAGGCGAGGGAATCCGCGAGAAGGTCAACTCCTGCACCGAATCCGTAAACTTTAGTTTCACCCCCTGTGCCCGTATTTTCCAGATCGGCGAGGAAATTACTGACTGTCTCTTCTCTTTCAGTACCGTCATCAAAACTCATCGAACGTGACCGGTCAACAAAAACATAGGTTACAGGTTTGAGTTCCGATCTCTTAACTATTCCCGCCACCGGCTCGAAGGAAAGAAGAAGCAGAATTATAAGAGATAATATTCTGAGTGCCGAAAATAAAAACTTTCTCACCCCGTCTATTTTGGGTATAGTGACTCTGTAATAAAACCAGGTATAAAAAGCGGCGACGATTACGAGCAGAACAAAGTACCAGGGATTAAAAGCCAGGTTAAGCTTGATATCGTAATTAAAGAGTGAGAGAGCAGTCACTATCAGATCACCTGATGTTTGCCGGTAATGATTTCTTCAAGATTCTTTTTCTCCAGATCATGCAGGTAATCATAATCAGTGAGATCAAGTTTTATCGGAGTTACAGATATATAATTATTCATTATGGCGTAGTGATCCGTTTTTGCGTCATGTGCGTCAAGATCAGCAAGAATACCTGTAAGCTGGTGAGATTCTCTGCCGATGTGGTCAAATCTTAATTCATACTCATCTTCAAAGCGTGAGTTACCCTGTTTTGTAAGAAGAATTCCGTTGATTTTGGAGGCAGGCACATCAGGGAAATTTACATTTATAGTAAGTCCGTCTTTAATTCCCGTCTCGTGGAACCTTTTAGTTATCTGCGCGCAGATGGGGGCAAGAGTATCAATATTTTCAGCCTTTCTGCTGTTGATGGAAAAAGCGATTCCATGATGACCCAGAATTGCTGCTTCACGTGCTGCCGAGACAGTGCCTGAATATATAATGTTAGTGGCGGTGTTTGAGCCATGGTTTATTCCAGAGACCACCAGATCGGGAGGAGTTCTCATTATTGTGTTTATACCGAGCTTTACACAGTCTGCGGGAGTGCCGTCAACGGCAAATCCGAAAAACTCGTCATCCTTATAATACTTAACTATTCGAAGAGCTCTTTTTATGGTTATTCCGTGCCCTGCGGCAGATTGCTCAAAAAGGGGGGCAACCACTGTAACATCCCCGACTTCGCTTAGTGCTGCCTTTAAAGTAATTATACCCAGTGAATCAATACCGTCATCATTTGTAAGAAGAATTTTCATCAGAAAAAATATCCTTAATATTTTATAATACTTGTGATTAATCTTATTAATCATCTAAACAAAAATATGACATTCAGACGTTCACACCTAAAGATAGTTAAAAGTAAGCTCTGTTTAATTTTATAAATGAACCATTAATCAGCAAAGTGTCTTTTTTATCACATTCAGGAACACTTTTCCTGACCTGCAGTATAATTTTATAATAATAAGAAAAAAAATCTTGACAGGTGAACATTTGTGCACTATATTTGTAGTGAACATTTGTACACTTATTTGTATAGAGTCATGCAGAAAACAGATTTAACAGACAGACAAAGACAGATCCTCGAATTTGTCGGCAGCTATATATCAGAAAAAGGTTATCCGCCTACTCTGAGAGATATCTGTGCTTTTTTTGAAATTGCATCAGTGAACGGTGTTAAAAAACATCTTGATGCTCTTCAGAAAAAGGGGTTTATCTCAGTAGATAATAATAAAAGCCGCGGAATAACTCTCACAAGAGAAGATTTCTCAGGCAATGAAACTGATGAGATAAATGACGGCGGATCTTTTCTTTTGGTGCCGCTGATAGGAAGGGTAGCCGCGGGCATGCCGATACTCTCTGATCAGAACCGTGAAGGCTATCTGAGAATTGATGCTTCAATGGTGCGTTATTCTGATAATGTATTTGCTTTGAAAGTCAGAGGGGAAAGCATGATCAACGCCGGAATTTTCGAAAATGATTATCTGATCGTTTCTCCTTCAGCACCCGTAAGAAATGATGATATTGTGGTAGCATCATATGATGGTGAGGTAACCGTTAAGAGG
>CAYPMQ010000009.1:0-933 GCA_964411625.1 uncultured Ignavibacteriaceae bacterium | reverse complement strand
ATATCTGATCCCGGAGAATGAAAATTTTAAGACAATTGAAATCGAAAATGATCCCGGGTTTTCAATACCGGGTAAAGTTGTCGGGCTTATAAGAAATTATAACTAAGGAGAAATCATGAAAACTCAGAAATTTTCAGACGCTATCAAAAGAAGAACCTGCGTCAGATTCTTTTACGGGGCACAGGAGATGATTGTTGAACCATATATGTTAAGCTATGATAAATTCGGCAGAAAAGTGCTCTATGGGCGCCGCAAAGAATCAGATGCCATAGTTAAATATGAGTACAGATATATATCAAACATCAGGGTGCTCACGGGCGAGAGATTTGCCCCTGCAATACCCATTCTGCCTCTTTTCAGCTGATAAAAACAGGAAAGGAGCATAAGGCATGTTACGGAGTAATCCTAAAAATGAAGTTGATACCCTGGTGCTCTCATTCTGGGATAAAGGGTATTCAACTATAAACAGAAAATACGGCACTTATTTATCTGATCCGCCAAGGATCGGTTCTTATGATATTGAAGTGCTTGCGAGAACCGGGGAAGGCTTCGCCATCGGGATAATTCTGACTGAAGAGGAACTTATTAACGGACCCGATATATCCAAAATCAGGTTCCTTGCGTCCAGAACTTCAAGAAAAAACGGATCACCGGTTAAGTTGTTTATCGGAGTGCCCGAGGACAAGATTCAGCAGGTAAGAAGGATTCTGAAACTCAATCTGCCCGGTTTGATGCAGAATATTTTTATAATCAGACTTGATGAACAGGAAAACTCTTTGCTTCCTGAAAAAAGGAGAGAGTACAGGATCAATAAGTATATCAACTGAGATGACTGTGAGAAGTTTTTCAATGAAGCTTTCCGCCGATGCGGCAGCAGTGATAGCTGAGCTGGAGCAGAATGCCGATCCGGTTAATCTTGAAGGACAAAAAAGA
>CAYPMQ010000008.1:0-26808 GCA_964411625.1 uncultured Ignavibacteriaceae bacterium | reverse complement strand
TATGGATAGGGCTTAGAAGGGGCATTTTCTGCCACATATACCGCAGCCCACGCATGACACTGAACATATGTTTTTTGCAGTTTTGGGGTCATCATGATTTTTGCAGTAAACAAATACGCTTCTGCTTATCGGGTGCATTTCAATAACGTTTCTTGGGCATGCTTTGGCACATATACCACAGCCCGTGCATACATCCTTAATCACTTCAGGCAGCCCGTTTGCGTTCATGAACATTGCGTCAAAAGGACATGCCTGCACGCAGTCACCACCACCAAGACAGCCATAAAAACACATTTTATCTCCTCCGGATACAAGATCCATTGCAGCACAGCTCAGAGGTCCGTGATAATCTGTAATTTTTTTAACTACCTCATCGTTACCACCGCGGCATAAGACCACAGGAATCATTTTTTCAGATGCACTGTTTTCAATTCCCATTATTACTGCAATCGCACCCGAGGTCTCGGCTCCACCAACAGGGCATCCGTTAATAGGAGCTTTCCCTTCCGCAACATTCACGGCAAAATCATAACATCCTGCGTATCCGCATCCACCGCAGTTGGCACCCGGTAATACTTCATTTACCTGTCCTATGAGCGGATTCTCTTCTACTCTGAGTTTTTTATCTGCCATAGCAAGCGCACCTGCAAAAAAAGCTCCCAGACCACCCATTGTTGCCACTGCAATAAGTAATTGCGTTTCCATTTAATCAGCTCCTGATAAATTTTTTAAAACCATCTGACATGTGGATCTTTCCTGCAGAATCCACTATCATAACTTCAAAATTTCTTTTTTCTTCCGCCAGCTTCAGTCCGTTTTCTGCACCCATTACAAATATTCCTGTTGCAAGGGCATCAGCCGTTTCTACATCCTTTGTTATCACAGTTACACTCATAACCCCTCTGGCGGGATAACCCGTGGAGGGATCCAGAATATGGTGATATTTCACACCGTCTTTTTCAAAATATTGCTCATAATCACCCGAGGTTGCTACCGAGATATTTTCAATCTTTATTTTCTCAAGGATTTCTCCCTTTTCTCTCGGATGCTGTATTCCCAGTGTCCAGTCACTGCCGCTTACTCTTATCTCTCCGCCTGCATTTATCAGAAACTGAGAGATTCCTTCTGCTTTCATGACTTCAAACGCGCGGTCAACAGCATACCCTTTAGCTATTGCGCTGAGATTAATCGAAATATTTCTTTTCTTCACTACTGTGCCCGGTTCTTCAAAGATAAAAAGTTCGTCACCTGAATTATTCAATGCTTCACGGATTTCCTTTTCTGCAGGCACTGCCGGGTTACCCGACTCAAATCCCCATATCTTTATAAGTTTGCCAAGTGCGGGACTGAAAGCACCTGCTGTCATTTTAGATATTAAATATGCTCTTTTCAGAAGTTTCAGTAACTCAGGATCGATATAAACGGTATCGGCATCATCTTTATTTATTCTTGCCACCTGGTTATCTTTTTTATAAGTTGAGCAGAGATTGTCAATTCTGACAATTTCTTCAAACGCCTTTTCAACTGCCTTCTCAGCCTTTGCTTCACTTTCCCCTTTTACAACAAACTCAACAATAGTACCCATCGCCATTTTCGTTCTTTTGAAAACCGCATCCTTTTTAATTGTCGTGTGATATCCGAAGTAATAACTCACTCCGAACAGCACGGCAACGATTACAAAAACGATGATGGCCCGGTTACTCTTATTCAAATTCATCATGCGTTTTCTATTCTCAGAACCACTTTGTTGGGTGCACATGCAACAACATCGTTTGTCATGTGTGCATGTCCCATCTTTGAACAGAGTTTATTGCGGCAGTCTGAATGTTTTATATAAGCAATGCCGTTACCTACTGTTATCAGTACATTTCCGTGTGCTCCCGCAACAGTGATATCCGAACTTCTTCTGTCAAGGGAAATTCTTTCTGCCTCTTTACCGTCAGCCTCAATAACTGCTGTTTTAGTTCCGCCGAAATAGCTGCTGAACATACTTTCTTCAGAAACAGTTACCGTAACCATAAGACCTGCGGTTTTGTTTTTAAGCGAACTTCTGAACCCCGTTAATAATCCGTTAAAATTAAGCTCGGGATTGTAAAGTGAAAGTGTTCCATCGGAAATAAGGATATCGGCTTCAATATTCTCTGAAAGTCTCTCAACCGATATCCTTAAATTCTTACCGTTTGAGGGCGATCCGGCATTGAATATATTTTTTCCGACTTCTTTAAGCTCTGAATTTCCCGTTGCCGAAATTGTCACGGCTGAACTGCCGATTCCGCTGAATTCACGGAATACGGAGAGTGCTTTTTCAACTTCGGCTTTGGAATCCGGCAGAAATGCTGCCATTGTAATTTTCTTTGTTTCGGCAGAACGGGATGCGAACATTGAACCCAGTTTATAACCACCAACCACCGAGGCGAATGATAATCCGGCTATCTTCAAAAAATCTCTGCGTGAAATCATTTTATATTTCTCCGTGTAAATTATAATCTCTTATATTGAAATAAGTCCGGAAAATCCCATAAATGCAAGGGCTAACAATCCGGCTGTAATTAAAGTAATCGGAACACCTTTGAATGCTTCCGGTACGTCTGCTAATTCAAGTTCTTCTCTGATACCTGCCATTATAATCAGAGCCAGGGTAAAACCTATACCTGCTCCAAGACCAAAGAATATGCTCTTAAAGAGATCATATTCTTTTAGAGCGGCCAGAAGGGCAAGACCAAGTATAGCACAGTTGGTTGTGATAAGCGGCAGGTAAATACCAAGAGCTCTGTAAAGCGGCTGACTTACCTTCTTAATAACCATCTCGACAAACTGCACCAGTGAAGCAATTATGAGAATAAATGATACATACTGAAGATAAGGCATGCCGTAAGGAATCAGAATAAGATTATTTATCAGCCAGCTTACAATTGCTGTAATTGCCATTACAAATGTTGTTGCAATACCCATTGAAACTGCCGATGAGAGCTTATTTGAAACCCCGATAAAAGGGCATATCCCAAGGAAGTATGACAGAATAAAGTTATTTACTATTGCCGCGGAAATTAATACGAGTATCAACTCCATATTATTCTCCTTCCTTCTGTTCTGCGGTAACCGGTACTTCGGCCGCCATCTGTGTCTGAAGATACATATTCATGTTTTCTTCTTTTATTCTGCGCTTCTTTCTGTCTTCGGAGAATTTAATCGCACCAAAAATCAGACCGAGTGTAAGAAATGCACCTGCCGGGAGAATCATAACTAGAATGGGCTCAAATGAATCAGGGAGAACGGTGATACCAAGAAATGTTCTTGATCCCAGAATCTCTCTTATTCCGCCAAGGAACATGAGTGCACCCGTAAATCCCAGTCCCATGCCAAGCGCATCAATCATCGATCTTACAACTGTGTTTTTTGATGCAAAAGCTTCAGCTCTGCCTAAAATAATACAGTTAACCACGATCAGTGGTATAAACGGACCAAGTGATTTACTCAGCGCAGGAAATTTAGCTTTCATTATGATATCAACAATAGTTACGAATGCCGCAATCACAACAATGTATGCTGCAATTCTGACCTGTGAGGGAATGAGTTTTTTAATCATTGCAATCATCATGCTTGAGAAGAAAAGAACAAACAGTGTTGCCATTCCCATCGCAAAACCGTTTATTACCGAAACCGTTACAGCCAGAGTCGGGCATGTACCCAGCACTTGTCTCAGAATCGGATTCTGTTGCCATAAGCCTTTTGTGAAATCCTGAAGAGCAGTTACATTTTTGCTCATATCTTGCCTTCTTTCTTCAACTGTTTCATATCGGCCATTCCTTTATTTACTATCTTCACCACAGCCTTTGATGATATTGTGGCGCCGGTGATAGCCTGAATCTGTGATTTTTCCTTGTGAGGGGTCTCACCTTTCAGAGCAGTTATTTCCTTCTCCGTTGAAAGTCCGTTAAATGCTTTTGTAAAGTTTTCTTTTGTTATCTCGGAGCCAAGACCGGGAGTTTCAAGCTGGTCAAGCACCTGCATTGCAGTTATTTTATTAAGATCAGGGGTTATCCCGACTATCAGCTTTATGTTTCCCTGGAAGCCGGTTCCGATAGCAGGTAAAGCATAACCGACAACTTCCTTTTTAGCTGCATCGCCATAAACGACGTATGCCTCAAAAGGCGCTTTTGCAAGTGCCTCATAAGCTGCTGCTTTTGGAACCACTTGAAATATTGCTGCTTTAGTCTCTTCTTTGGCATTATTTTGAATTATAGGGTCAGCCCACGCAAACAGAATTGCCAGACCACCGCCGCTGATTACACCGATAACCACGAGTACCAGGATCATTCTTGTTATAAGATTCATTTTGCCTCCCCGAAAATAACCGGTTTGGTGTTTCTGTTTATAAGGGGCACAAATCCGTTCATGATCAGAATTGCGTACATGACTCCTTCAGGAAGCCCTCCGAAAAGTCTGATCACTACTACAATCAGTGTTATGCCCGTACCATATATCCACATTCCTTTATTCGTCATGGGTGATGTTACCCAGTCGGTAGCCATGTAAACTGTTCCAAACATAAAACCGCCTGTGAATAGCATCAGAACAGGATTGGGGAATTTGGCAGGATCAACCATATAAAAAATTCCGCCGAAAACCAGCATGCTCAGTACCATTGCGGCAGGTGTTCTCCAGTTTACTATTTTGATTGCTATCAGGAATATACCTGCAGCAAGAATTGCAATTGCTGAAGTCTCGCCGATTGATCCGCCGATATTACCGAAAAATGCATCGCTAAGTGTGACGGTTTGTTTTGCAGCAGCATCACCGAACTTAAATATAGAAAGCGGAGTAGCGCTTGTTACCGAATCGACGGCTGCATACTTGTTTGACTCCCATGTTGTCATTGCAACCGGAAATGCAGCCTGAAGAAAAGCTCTGCCTATAAGCGCAGGATTAAAAATATTGTAGCCCAGACCCCCGAATATCTCTTTACCAAGGCCGATTGCAATAACTGCACCTATTGCCGTGAAAACGAGATTGAAATTGGGAGGGAGTATGAGTCCAAGCAGGATACCGGTTATGAATGCACTGCCATCCATAATTGTCACCGGTTTTTTCCTGAGATACCTTATCACGTATTCTGTGCCGATACAGAAAACCACTGAAGTGAGAACCACGAGCAGCTGATAAGGCCCGAAGAATATAGCACCCGAAATGAGCGGAGGAACCAGCGAAACCACTACCATCCACATCGCTTTCTGAGTATCCCAGAAGGAATGTATATGCGGCGTGCTGCTTAGTTCCAGTTTAAGTGTAGTTGTATTTTCGGACATAAATTACTCAAAAATTCCTTGTTCTGTTTAAGCTTTTTGTCTTGCTCTCTGAATTTTGAAAACCTGCTGTTTCCCAAGCTTGATCCACTGTACAAGTGGTATGTTTGCAGGACATTCATAAGCGCATGATCCGCATTCCATGCAAACAGTCACGCCGAGCGCTTCGGCATCTTCATATTTTTCGAGCTGTGATAACCTTGCAAGTTTTGTGGGGAGCAGATTGAGCGGACAAACTTCGATACATTTTCCGCATCTCAGACATGCCGTCTGGTCTGATTTTTTTGCTTCTTTATGATTAAGGATCAGAAGTCCTGAAGTTGCCTTCAGAACGGGAGCATTCAGCTCATACTGGGGAATTCCCATCATGGGTCCGCCGGCTATAACTTTTGCTGCATCTTCTGTTAGACCGCCGCAGTACTCAAGAACTGTTTTAATCGGCGTCCCTACCGGTACAATGAGATTTTTTGGATTCTTAATACCGTGGCCCGTTACTGTTATGCTTGCAGTTGTCTGGGGTAAACCCTTAACCACTGCATCATATACTGCAACAGATGTACCCACATTCTGTACTATAACGCCGATATCCATAGGGAGTTTGCCGGGAGGCACTTTTCTGCCTGTGGCAACGTAGATAAGCATCTTTTCCGCTCCCTGCGGATATTTTGTTTTGGCAACTGAAAGCGTTATGTTTTTTTCTGACTGAAGGGCCTTTTTAAGTATCTCAATTGCTTTAGGCTTATTATCTTCAATACCTATGATTCCTTTTTCGACTCCGGCGGCCTTCATGAGAAGTTTTACTCCACCAATAAAGTCATCAGTTCTTTCCAGAATCAGTCTGTAATCTCTTGTAAGATAAGGCTCGCATTCAGCAGCATTGATTATTAAAATATCTATTTTTTTATCAGGCGGGGGACTGAGTTTTACATAGGTCGGAAATGCTGCGCCTCCCTGCCCCACAAGCCCTGCCATTTTAATTCTCTCTTTTATCTCTTCAGCCGTAACCTGTGAGGGATTCAGAGGCTCCATTGTAACTTCAGGCTGTTCCTCTGAAGCTGTGATTTCAATAGCTTCCTTCGGTGAACCTGAGAGATGAGGATTAACGTTTATTTTTGTGACGGTTCCGCTCAGAGAAGCATGAACAGGTACTGAAACAACACCCTGCATTTCGGCAATTATTTCACCCTTCTGAACAACGGCACCTTTCTTAACCAGCGGCAGCGCCGGTTTTCCGATGTGCTGTGACAGAGGAATGATTACTGTTTTTGGAACCGGGAGTGTTTCAAAGGCGAGCTCGGCTGTAAGTTCTTTGGATTCTTCAGGGTGAACTCCGCCGCTGAAACCTGAAATTTTAGTAAACATGAGCATAGTAATTTCATAATTTTTTTGAAATCACGCTCAATATCCATGCCAAAGCGGTTAATTTATGTTAAATTGCAGTTCAGTTCTCTTATTTTACCATAATTGATAAAAACATTCTATCACTTGATAAAATATTTATTGATAAATTAACCTCATTATTCAGATGAAGAATATCCTTGCTGTTTGGAGGGCTTTTCTCTCCGGTAGGAAGCAATTTGTTGTTTTCATTATTTCAATGACTTTGTTTTTTCTTTCAGGAAATGTCCTTACAAGTTTTCTTGATGTTGCCCAAAACCGACCCGGTTTCAGATTCTCGGATCCGGTTTTAGCGCTGTTCGAACCGGTAAATCTCACCTGGTTTACATTCATTGTTATCTACGGCGGAGTGTTTATTGCCTTTTGGCTCCTTCTTAAAGAACCTGTCAGATTTGCTTTAACCGCTCAGGTTTTCAGTATTGTCTATTTTGCAAGGTTTATCTCAATGTATCTCCTGCCGCTATTGGCACCCGAGACTATTATTCCGCTTACCGACCCCATGATAGGACTTTTTGCTGATGGTAAAACATTTACAAATGATCTGTTTTTCTCAGGTCATACTTCATCTATAATGGTATTTTATCTTGTTTTCAGGGAAAAGAAAATCTGGGGTCACCTTTTTGCATTTTTCAGTATCTCCATGCCCTTGGCTATTCTTCTTCAGCACGCTCATTATACCGTTGATGTATTTATTGCTTATTTTATTGCAATTGCCGGCCATGCAATTGTTTACAGAATCAATGAAAAGTTCGGGATTCTGGAATTGAATAAATAATTCTGATGAATTTAAAAAGAAAAGAGGCTGCAGCATTACCTTCCATGTTCAGCCTCTTGTAAATCAGCGTATTTAAACTACAGCTTATAACCCGTCGGAAATCCTGCCCTTATAAAATTCAAACCATTCCATAAACGGAGTGGTAATAGGGAATGCAACCATGCGCCCTCCGAATCCGAATAACCTGTAAATCAGAATATTTGTGTTTGTAACATTTACACTGTTCAGGGCTGCTGCATCAGTTTTCAGTCCGTATTTAACTGCCAGGTCTGCTGTATTTTTAACCATAAACTCTTTGTGTCTGTTATAAGCTATATCACGTTTAATCTTGTTCTTCAGAATCTCAAACTCATCTGATTCAAATGCTTCATTAAGCTTCTTATCAACCAGCAAAATGATTGAAAAACCACCATCATTTGCAATCGGCCCATAATATTTACCGACTCCTAATTTTGCAGCAGCCGCACCTATTGCACCGTTCGTACCCGAAGGGAACCATTCCCATTCACCCCCTGTCTCTTTTGTGGATTCTCTTTCATTATAAATTTTCACAAGTTCATCAAAATTACCCCCGGCATTCAGTTTATCAAGAACAAGTGCCGCGTTATCGATGCTGCCTGTAAAAATCTCTTTTATCCTGAGCATCAGTCCTCCTGATCCCCCCTTAT
Source organism: uncultured Ignavibacteriaceae bacterium (assembly GCA_964411625.1). Taxonomy (GTDB): domain Bacteria; phylum Bacteroidota; class Ignavibacteria; order Ignavibacteriales; family Ignavibacteriaceae; genus JABWCA01. The sequence continues at coordinate 18,664 of CAYPMQ010000008.1, read as the reverse complement.
AGCGCCTGTTATAATACTCCTGCGCTTCCCGGTCTGAAACCTTTGAAGAATCTGCAATCAGAGTCTGATAAGCCTGAGCAAGATAGAAATCCTTCCAGATCTGAAGGTCTTCAGTAACGGACGGGGTTTTGTCAAATCCCTGCTTCATTCCCTCTATTGTTATCAGCTTGTTTTCAATAAGCTTTCTGGTTTTATCATAAAGCACCTTGTAAACACGTTCTTCCTGAAGGCTGTATAACGAAAGTTTATCATCCAGGAGAAAGTATAAGAAGTCCTTTAAAGTTATTGGGCTGCCGGGTATGTCAACATAAAGTGCATTCAGTAATTTCTGGCTTATCGAGTTCTTTAATTCCCTGAACTCCCTGTATTCAAATAGATAAGGAGGCTCTTTAAGAATTTTCCCGGTTGTTTTATCCGTGTGGTACTGTCTGAACAATTCTAAAATTTTATCTCCTGTTAAACGGAGCATTTTACCGTCAGAATTAATTTTCTTATCAGTCAGAAGTTTAATCAGATACTCCTGAGTAAGCTTATCCTGCTGATTCTGTTCTGTCAGTTTTCTGATGCGTTTAAATTCATTTTCAACATCCTGAGCAGTTTTAAAGACAGTGTCTTTTTTCTCCTCAATTTTATAAATCATCCAGAGATCATCACTTTTAACGGGGATGGTAAACTCTCCCTGCTTTTTAACATAAATACTGTCTTCAGTTTCAGGATCAAGATCCCCGTATCCGGCCGTGAAAGTAAACACTCCTCCTTTATTACCGTATCTGGCTTCAAAGAGAGTATCAAAAGGGACGCCTTTAAGGAGCATGTCATAAATACCTCTGATTTCTTTTTCATCACGTGAGGCAATATATTTCAATTTGAGTGTTACCGAGGCTTTAGCCATTTCAAGAACAACTTTCTGATCAGAAACATCAACCTTTGAAAGAATCTCGCTTCTGAACAGAGCATCCCTGATTAATAGCTCTTTAATATAGTTCAGCCTGTATTGCACCATTTCAATGGTATCAAGCTGCATTGATTCGCCTTCGAGAGCAAAAAGCTTTTCAGCTATAAGGGTATAATAAAGTTCATCCTTCAGCTCCTTTATTGCATCTTCAATCTGATTGGAGAAACGCGGAACACTTTCAAATCTTTTTACAAATTCTTCAGATGTTATGCTTTTGTTGCCTATTTTTGCAAGTATATTATAGGTTTGCTGTGCAATGCCTGAATTAAACGCCGCAAGATAGATAAATGTTAATAATACCAGATAATTTTTGTTAACTGCCATAACCGATTAAATATTCCGATTTTTAAAAATGAATCAACAAAATAAGAAGAAATATCCTTTTTATTTCTACCCTGTAACATTACTTCTTCCTTTTTTCGTTCTGTTTCTCCTTGAGGCAGTACTGCGTATTTTTGATTACGCTCCTGATCCGCCGCAGTGGAGTGCTCCGGGACCGGCATATATAAACCGGCTTCAGCTAAATCCGGATTATATTAAAACATATTTTGGCGGTATCAGAAATGTGCCGTCTTCAATTAATGATTCTTTTCTTAAAGAAAAGCCTGCCAATATTTTTAGAATTTTCATTCTGGGTGAAAGTTCCGCTGCGGGGTTTCCTTATGAGCCAAACGGATCTTTTTCACGCTTCCTTTCGCAGAAGCTTGGCTACGCCGTTAAGGATAAAAAGATTGAAGTGATTAACACCGGTGTTTCCGCTATTTCAAGTTATGTTATATATGATATGGTAGATGGTATCATTGAGCAGAAGCCGGATCTGATCCTGATTTATACAGGGCATAATGAATATTACGGCGTACTGGGCGTTGCATCAAACAGCAGCTTCAGTAAAAACCCCGCCTTTGTAAAAATCATGCTGAAGCTCCGTAAACTTAAAACCGTAAAGCTGATTAGTTCCTTATTTTCAGGCAGCGATGAGCAGTCAGCCAGTTATGATCAGGCAGGTCTTATGGAGCGTCTTTCATCTGAAAGTTACATTCCCTATAACTCTGATGACTTTAAAGCCGGTGTTCAGCAGTTTGAAGATAACCTTACCGCAATTTCAGAAAAGTTTAAGGACGCAGGTGTTCCCGTGATATTGTCAACACTAGTATCCAATCTGAAAGATCAAACCCCTTTTGAATCACGGCAGGGTGAGTTTGATGCATCAAAAAGTTATGAAAAAGCGAAAATAGCTCTTGCAAAAGGTGATTCAGTTAAAGCTCTTAAGTTATTCAGGGAAGCCAAGGATTTTGATCTGTTGAGATTCAGGGCTCCGGAAGAGATTAATTCCGTAATAAGGAAAGTTGCTGATAAATTCGGATTTCCTCTTGTTGATCCCGAACCTGTTTTTTCCCTTGCCTCGGCAGGGGGTATTATAGGTGACGAACTTATGACCGATCATCTCCATCCCACTTTAAGCGGATACCGGATCATTTCTGATCTTTTCTTTGATGCTATTCTGAAAAATAAATACCTTCTTCCTGCCGTTGACTTCAGTATTGTGGCTGCCGAGAGTCTGCTTACACGGGAGTTTCTTTACACGGGTCTTGACAGCACAATCGCAGTTCTGAGAATTGCCACCATTAAAAAAGAATATCCATTCAACAGAAAGGGAGAAAAAAAATCTTTAACCGATTTTTTTACTCCTTCGGTATATGCCGATACGCTTGCAATGGAAGTGGCCTCAGGGGCAAGAACCTGGGCAACCGCGCATATTGCTCTTGCCGAACGTTTTTTTCAGATGAAGGATATTATTAACATGACAAGAGAATATGAGGTTGTCATAGCTCAGTATCCTTATCACAAGGGCTTTTATAACGATCTTTGTTACCGTCTGATGAAACTTGAAGATTATGATCTGGCTTATAAATATCTTGAAAAAAGCTATAAAAACGGACCTGATGATTTTTCAACCAAATGGATGGGTATAATAGATCTCTCGAAGGGAAGATACTCTCAGGCTCTTAAATATCTGAAAGAAAGTGTCAGTTTCAACTCTTCCGATGCTCAGGTATGGTACAATCTTTCGGGTGCCTACATTAATCACAAAATGGTTTCCGAGGCAAAAAGCGCAATACTTGAATGCCTCAGACTTGAACCAACATTCCCGGGAGCAAGGGAATTAAAAATGCAACTGGACGGAATCAATCAATAATGGATTTTATAGGTAAATTTTTCTCAAAGGTAAGCCGTTACGGGCTTAGAAAAGCTGTTATTCAGTCTAAAGAATATCTTGATAATAACTACAGACTTAAACGCACAAAGACAAGACTCGGGAAAATCAGTGGAGAATTTCCATACCCTGTAGCATATAAAGGATTCAAACTTTATTACTTTAATGACAATGACTACAATGAACTGCTTTATCATGCTTTTGGGGCAAAGAATCTTATCGAAGAGCGGAATTTACTTTCCCTATACCTTTCTGCCGGAATGACGGTGCTTGATATCGGAGCAAATGCCGGTTTTTTTTCTCTGGCGGTTTCCCCTCTTATAGGTGAATCTGGCAGGGTTTTTGCCTTTGAACCTTCTGGAAGCACATATAAAAAACTGGAAATGAACACTTCTCTGAATAACCTTAAAAACGTTATCCCGATCAGAAAGGGTGCCGGTGCAAAGCGTGAAAATCTTACTCTGCACTATAATCCCGAACAAACCGGGCTGAGTTCTGTTGTTGTTTCAGGTGAGAATTATCTGAGTGAGGAGATTGAGATAATTTCCCTTGATGAATTCTGCAGTTCCGCTAATATTATTCCTGATTTTATCAAAATTGACACTGAGGGTTTTGAACCTGCCGTAATTGAGGGTTCTGCTGAGATTCTGAAAAAACACTCCCCGATAGTTTACCCTGAAATCAGTTATCTTTATCCCGATAGCTCCGCAAGAACTGTTGAGATGCTGAATTCTTTCGGGTATTATTCAGTTGAAGAAATCGGTGATATAAATGATATTCCTGCAGGCACAAACTTCATATTCAAGAAGAAAGTCTGATATTAAAAAAGAGCAGCTCCGGAGTGAGGGATCTCAGACAGAGAAATAACTGATACTGTGTCATCAGCCGCAGACTTTGGATAACTGATCCTGACCTTGCTCTGGAGTGATTCGAATGAAAACTTGAACATTATAGTTACATTTCCAGAATCCTGAGTTTCATATCCCAATCTCTCTCCCTATCAGAAGTACGCAGAGGTTCCGTGATTAATTTGAAGGTTAACACCGGATCCTTTATCACCCATCCATTCATGCAGGTTATTTATAAACTATATGTAACTATTCTAATTAACGTTTCCCGGATGGTTGTTACAAATATACTGTGTGAAATATGATTGATGGAAAGCCGCAGTAATTAATAAACTGATAACCGGGTAATATTTCATCTGTGATAGTTGTTTGGAAATCCTGGTGCTCAGACTTTTAACTTATAAATAACGAAGGAGAATTCAGACAGGGCAAAAAAAGAGGCTGCCCTTATTCAGAACAGCCTCCTCCAGAAAGATCTGAGAGAAAATTACTTCAGGAGAAGCATCTTCTTTGTTTCAGTGAATTTACCAGAGGTAATGGTATAGAAGTAAATACCTGAGGTTAATCTTGAAGCATCAAAGTTAACAACGTAGTTTCCGGCTTCTTTAACTTCGTTAACCAGGCTTGCAACTTCCTGACCTGCGATATTGTAAACTTTTAAGCTTACCATTCCGGTTACAGGGAGGCTGAATCTGATTGAAGTTGAAGGGTTGAATGGATTCGGATAGTTCTGCCCTAATTCAAAGGCTGTGGGAACGCCGTTTCCGATTTCTCTTACGTCTGTTACGATATTGATCAGGTCAGCGGGTTTGATAACGCCAAAGGTATCAACAGCAGTAGCTGATACATAGTTGATTGCCCAGGGGAAGGTATGGTTGTTTCCAACGCCGCCTTCGTTATCATTTGAACCACCGTTGTTCGGTAAACCGAAGTTGATCCCATATTTGTATTCAACACCGAGAGTAGTATATGCGGGGAATACAATATTCTTTGAGAATATTTTGTCGCCTGCGGTAACGTCACCATTGGTTCCGTCATCAAATAATTTAATAACGAGACCGCTGTCTGAAGTCGGCCATCCGCCGGTAGGCCATGAAAGGGGAGCTGATGAACCGGCAACAATTACGTTATCAACTGAACTGAAAGGAACACCGTTAGGATCTTTTGCGCCATTGGTGTTGCAGGTCAGCTTGATTGTACAGGGCTGGTTGAGAACAGTTGAAAGTGTGCCGTTGTTATAGCTTGCTTCACTGGCGATTGCAAAACCCGCAGTGATGTCAGCCTGAGTGATGGTGTATTCTCTGTTCGGAACTGATTCCCACTGATTAGGGGTGTACCAGTATTTGAATGCGAGAACCGTACCGGCCTGAACATCAATCATCACTTCTTTTTCATAGATGTCAGGGTTTGACCCCGGAACCATGATATCAACTTTTGATGCCCAGCCATTGAATGAACCGTTAACTGATAATGTGTCACTTGCGGGATCAAATCTGCCTGATAATCTTTCTAACTCCATATTACATGAGAAGCTTACAGGAAGATTAACGGTGGGTGACCAGTCAACATTATTGAAGTATACAACATCAAGTGTACCGCCGCCGGCTGCCACGGTATAAGCACGGTTTGCTATATCTTCCCAATGGTCTGTTCCGCCATTATTGTGATAAAATTTGTATTCAATTGATCCGGCAGGAAGAGAAATTGTTGCTGACCAGATTGAGTCACCGGCAGGTCTGGTAAGCTTGTTATCAGTACCCCAGCCGTTAAATGAACCTCTGACCCATACTGTGTCGGTTGCGGGATTGAAATTACCCAGCGCAGTCTGTTTACCCATGTTTACTCTGAATGTCACATTATTCTGAGCCAACATCATAGTAACACCGAACACAAGCACGAATACTGAAGTAAGTAGTTTTTTCATTGATTACTCCGTTTTGTTGTTTATGTTTATTTAATTATTAATTTACTTAGCGTTAAGTTAAAAAAAAATCTAAAATTTTATTCCCATGGAAAAATGCTGAGTGTTCTTCAGCACCCCGAAATCCTGATATGCATAATCAAACGATAGACCAAGGCTCGGTGAAAACTCATACAGGAGCCCGATACCGAGTGTAAGCCCTTCTTCTGTGTTATCAAGGAACAGTGATTTATAACCGCCTCTTAAGGCAATCATGTTATTGAAAACATATTCCCCGCCGATATTCAGGCTTTCGGAATTATCATTGGGATGAAGTGCGTCAACACCAACTGTTATCTTATGCATCGGCATATTAATCACATCCATCGCCAAACCAACCTTAAAGGTCAGAGGCAGAGGGAATGCATCAGTTTTCAGTCTTGCCAGAATCTGATCGTTGTTACCAAAGTTGTTGGGATCGATATCATGGAGAACAAGAAGATCTTTTCCGTCCATTGTCATGTCACCGCCAAAGTTGGTAATTGTAGCACCTATTCTTAAACCGTATATATCAGACTGAAAGAGAACACCAAGGTCAAAAGCGACTGTTGATGCTGATGAATTCCAGATCTGCTGGGTTATATATTTCATTGAACCGCCGATTGAGAACCTGTCGGTGAGGTTATAGGCATAAGTGAGACCCATGGCCATATCCTTTGCATTATACATCTCACCTGTTCCGTCCGGTTCCCTGAGTGTGGTTACTTCAATTTCACCATAATCAAGGTATGTTACATAACCGCCAACAATTCCCATACCGCCCAGGTTGAGCATAGCACCCGCCCAGTTAAGGCTGATATCTGCAAACCACTGAGTGTGTGAAAAGTAAGCTCCGCTTGTCAGTGATTTTGCGGCGCCCGCGGGATTCCAGTACAATGATGTAACATCATTTGCGGTGGCGGTGAATGCACCGCCCATCGCAATAGCCTTTGAACCAACTCCAATATTAAGAAATGGAGCAGCAGTTGAACCCACTTTTGTCTGAGCAAAAGCGGATACAGCAAAAATCATCATTAAAAATATTATTCTTTTCATGCTCCGCTCTCCGTTATTTAATTAAGGCAAATTTGCCAACCTTATTACCGACATTGGGAATCTCAACCACATAAACATACACGCCGTATGCTGCGTCAAGATTTTCCTCTGTTCTGAGATTCCAGTAAACATCGCCTGCATAGAGGTCTGAATGATACAGGGTCTTAATTAATTCGCCCCTCACGGTGTAAATCGTTATTTTTGAACCGGGCGGAATGTGAGTGAATCTGATTTCTCTCTCGCCTCTTCCGCTTGTCTGCGTGCTCAGCAGTCTTTCCTCACCCTGGTGAGTGACAACATACGGATTAGGAACTACATTGATCCTTTCCATCTGATTTTTAGCAGAGTTTGCGTCTATCCGGCTGGGATTTACCTGGAATTCAAACGAATCTTCTGAGGTAAACGGTTTGCGGGTGTATAATCTCAGCTTGCCGCCTGTTATGAGCGGAGCTGAACCATAATTATAGAACAGGTTTATTCTCCATGTTCTCAGATACTGACCATTTATATTCTCCCTGAAGTAGATATTGTGTACGGTACTGAGATTACCGGTTGTATAGTAAACAAAGTCTATGTACTCACCGGTGGTCAGATTTTTAACTTTGAAGTTTGCATCCTTTCTCGGGAATCTGTTTGACGTTGTCGGAGGCTGAAGTGTATCACCAACTGACGTATCAACAATACCGGGGAAGAATTCAAGTTCATAATCATAACCGACAATGGTTCCTCTGTTAGTGCCGATCTGCAGCACGTTGAAGGCGTAAGAAGGAACTGTGTCATAAGGTGCATCCACCCATCCTGATCTGAGAGTGTCTATCGAGATTGTTGCATCGTTAAAGATCTGCAGTCTGAGACCGTCAACTATGGGGGTTGAGCCCGTGAATATAGTTTCTCTCTTAATCAGGGTGTCACCTGAATTCTTATTTATCAGATACCAGTCTTTTGTGTATCTCTGCAGTGAGGTATCTGTAAATGTAAGCTTATATGTTACATTTGGTTTTACAACTGCATCATCAACAACTTCAACACCAACTTTACCTGTGCCGATTTTCACAAACTGTGTGGAAATGGTATCAACCGAGGCATCAACGTATCCGATACCTCTGTTGCCGGTTGTGATGTATCCCGTGTTGTCATCGGTTACAATTTCACCTGTATTCGTTCTGAATATCTTGATCGGATTTTCAGACGGGAAAATATTTAATGCGGCATCACCTTTATCATAAGCAGCAACACCGTAATAATATCTGACACCTCTTGTAACCGTGGAGTCAACATATCTGTTAACGATACCGCTTGTGTCATTACCGAGATAATATGTTGTACCGCCTACCTGCTCAAGGAGATCAGGTGAAGGATAGAAGAATCCTTTTACTCCGTTGCCTTTGATGTCATACTGTGCGAGCGGCTTATCAAAGCTGAGCACACCGAATGCGTTGGTTATCTGACGTGCATCAATGAAACCGGCGTCAGTTGCTCTGTAAATTTTGTAACCTTCAAAGTCTTTCAGCTTTGTGATAAAGTCAATAGAGTTTTCGCTTGATCTTCCTTCCCAGTAAAGAACTGCCTTGCCGTCATCCTGAGTAACAGTGAGTTTCGGTTTTCTCGGGGGCTGAGGAAATTTGTAACCTGAGTTGTAGATCTGCTGTACAACTTTCTTGTTTCTTACTATATCATCATAGGTTTCACCGAAAAGAAGTGAAACTGAAAATCTTTCTATTTTATCGGGCACCAGCGGGAAATAACCCGAGGCGTAGATAAAGTCACCATCCTGGGGATTCGGCGGAATAACGTCAAATCTTCCGGGGAACATTCTGGTCCAGAGTACTTCATCCTGGCTGAGATCAGGAGCTGAGCCCAGTTCAAAAAAGTTGAATGAGGTAAGACCTATCTGATCTGATTCATCAGGGTCTGTTCTTCCGAAGTTGGGTTCACCCTGATCAGGTGTTCCGTTTCCTTCGGTACCATCTGCGTCAGGACCAGCGTAACCTTCGTCAAAAGGACCAACACCATCCGCACCGACGTCATCTCTGATATCAAGTGTAGCGGTGTCTCTTGCTGTCCAGTCAGCATCCTCATCACCGGCAAAATGGGTTACGAGTCTTGATGAATTGTTCGGACCTTTAACATAAGTTGTAACGATTGCACCGGCTGCATTATCACGTTTTTCGTCAACCAGAGGGTCATTAACTCCTGCGCCGGTAAGATAATTGATATACTTGAGAGGCAAAAGATTCTTGATTCTTCTGGCTTCGAAGTGAATTGCCTGGTTTTCATCAATTATACCGTCAAGATCGTTATCAAAACCATCATTTGCGGAAGTATCAGGTATTGCAACGCCGTTAAGGATCTGAGCAATATGACCTTCTCTGAAATAGGTGGCTCCGGGAGTGAATGATATTGTTCTTCCGAGTGTATTTACCGTATTGATACCGGCCTGAACAGTGACTATTGTTCTGGCGTAAGTGGCCGGATCTATCAGAACTATCCTGTCACCCACATTATAAGTGAGTGAATCAAATGAGGTCTGTGTGAATCTTGGCACGTTCGGGTCACCTGAGTCATCGTCATTATCGATACCGTCAAAGGGGTTACCGGGTGATTCAAGGAAAGCATATCCCACATAACCAACTCTCTGACCTTTGTTACCGACTCCGTCACTGTCCCATGAATAAGTGATAGCATCATTAGGATCAAATGAACCAAGGTCATCCTGGCTGTCTCCATCACCGCCGGCAAGAGTACCCACAACGGTACCAAAAGCTGCTCTTCTGTAAATGCTTGTGCCTTCGTTCTTAATGTCATATAGCCAGAAAATAACGTCTTCAGCGAGGAAGCTTGCCCACTGGAACCTTCTCACTGCCATCTGGAGTGCCATACCGTTACGGCTTGTGTCACGGCTGTCGGGTTTGAAATTTCCGTTGAACTCATCATCCCACTGATCATCTGCCCAGTAATAACTTTCCTGATCCGCCTGAACAACGCCTTTGCCAAAATAGCCGTTCCACACTGTTTTACCGTTGTTATCAACATAGCCGGGCTGATCTCTCCAACCGCCAACCGGCCATGACTGAGGAAGGTTACTCATTGCAACTGATTCAGATTCCGGATTAAGGAAGCCCGGTATCGGGTTCCATCCCCAGAAATAGCCGAACTGAGGATGTCTTTCATCACTCTGTCCTCTTCTGGGACCTCTTGAAATAACTACTGAATGTTTTGCTTCATTGTCTCTTGTAATAAATTCAACGCCGATAAGAGGAATACAATCACCTATGTAATTCTCGCCGCTTCCGAACGGCCATTCACCTCTGATGTCTATACCCGCATTGAATCCTGAAATTTGTCCGTCGTTGTAAAATGAAATTCCGACGCGGTTACCCGTGTGATACCCGATTCTCTTCAGATTGGGATCACTCCTCTGTGCCAGAATTGTATCTGCCAGCGACAAACTTAAAATGAGGAGGAGTATTGTGAATATTGTTTTTCTCATAAAATCTACCTGTAATTAAAAGTTGTACGACAAACCAAGTTCAATTCTTCTGGGTTCAGAGAAGAATGTCGGATTGTTATATAAGTCATCAAGTGAATTATAATAAAGTCTCGGATTGATCTTTCTTGCTTCAAGCAGGCCAAATGTAAAGTACGGATCTCCTGTGTCTGAGTAGAGCCCTCTCGGGTTATCAAGATCGAGAAGGTTGAATACTCTGAGGAATACCGTGAATTTGAAGTCGCCGAAAGCGAGATCTTTATAAGCTCTGAGATCAATGTTAAAGGTATCAGGCTTGTATCCGGAGTTTCTGGGGAAAGCGTTCTGTGTCACTCTCGTGTTTTTGTTAACGGCAGGAGTGTAAGGCTGACCCGTGAAATAATTTACTATAAGCGACACACCAAAATCATTGGGTACCGAGTATGCTACTGTAGCATTCACGGTATGTGTCTGATCCCAGTCAAGAGGAGCAATGAATGTTTCGGGGGCTGCGCCGCCAAGCACTGCATTTCTTGCATCTGCGGGATTTGATGCATTACCTTTGGTTACGGAGAAAGTGTAATCGAGGTTCACTGCAAGTCCGCCGCCAAATCTCTTTTCAAATTTGACGATAAAACCTTTTGAGAACCCGAAATCAGAGTTTGCATACTGGCTGTAAGTGCTCTGAGTACCGAATATTGTTATATCCTGGGTTTGTGTACCGGTAAGATTTCTGAAATCTTCAAAAAACATTGTCACGTCAACAGCCATATCATCTGATAACTGCTGCTGAAGACCGATTTCGCCTTTAACGGTCTTCTGAGGTTCAAGATCAGAATTACCCATAAGTCCAACGTTACCTGAACCGTCAACTACCTTAAAATCAGGGTTGGTGTAAAGAAGTTCATAACCCGGCAGCTGGAAGAAATGTCCGTAAGAGAAGTGAATAACACCTCTGTCAGTGATCGGGAAAGCAATACCAAGTCTGGGTGAAAGCTGTGTTTTTACGCTGGCGTCTTTGTACCAATATGATCTTCTCTCTTCAAGAGTTCTGGCTTGGTTTGCAGGTCTTACCGGCTTTAATATGTCAGGATCTGTGGGATCATTAAGTACCCTCCCGTCAGGGTTGAAAAGGTCAAATCTGACACCTGCGTTAAATATCAGGTTGAATGCCTCAAATTTTGACTGTATATATGCGCTTGCTTCCTGTGGCTTTCTGGTGTAAGTATCATAGTTGAGTGATGTGGGTGAAGGAACAACCACATTAAAGGGCCTTACATCCTGTCCATTAATATTAAGCGGAATCAGGTTAATGTTTTCAAAATAAATCTGGTGCATTTTATACTCGCCGCCAAATTTGATGCTGATTTCCTTGTTAACCTGAGTTTCCCAGTCCAGCTTTGCAGAATATGTTCCGGTGTTTCTTACAAATCTGTTTGTATTTGTACCACCGATCTCAAAACTGTATGGAGGATTCTGTTTTAATCTGTTATCAATGTAATTTGTGGGTCTTGCTGCATTACCTGTGTATATATCTTCATAAAGGTAATGTCTGTAGTCTTTATAAAAATATGACAGGTTAAGTGTGTAAAATGACATGTCAGAAACTGCGTGATTGATACTGAAGGTATTTGAAACACCTTTTCTGAATCTCTGAAGGTTGTTATCAGGGGTAAGCCGGTTACCGCCGTCATAATCCTGGTAGTTCTGCCAGTCTAAAAGGTAACTGAATCTTAAGGTCATTCCCGGGAACAGCTTATATGTAAGTTTACCCTGCCCGAAAACTCTCTCGTTCCAGTTCATTGCAACATATTCATTATCTCCGCCTGGTGCTTTTATGCTGTTTGTAGTATCATTTGCATCGGTTATGTAAAATGAATTGTTGGTGGTGTTTTCTCTGGAGATGTCAGTCGTGAGGAATTTTCTTTGTCCGTATAGATAACCCGTATTATAAAAATAGCGGGCATTACCGAAAAAGTAGAATTTATCATTGATAATGGGACCACTGAGGCTGCCCTCAAAATTTCTGATGGCAACAGGGTTCACCTCCTGCACATTCCAGAATACATCATTCTTATTTGAAATGTAGTCACCTACATATGATGAAAGACTTCCTGTGTAACTGTTGTTACCATCTTTTGTTACGATGTTAACAACACCGGATAGCGCCTGACCATATTCGGCATTAAAAGCTCCTGAGATAACCTGGAGTTCTTTTACCGAGTTTGTTCCTACGTCAACCACGTTACTGTTATCATAGGCGTCTGTAACGGGCACACCGTCAATCTGATATGAGATCTGACCTGTTCTGCCGCCTCTGAGGTGAATTTCACCTCCTCCGCCTACAACAATACCTGCCTGAAGCTGCAGAAGGTCGGTCACCTCGGTAACGGGAAGCTCTGCAATCAGATCTTCACCTACTATTGATGTTGATGCCGTAATATCTTTATTTATGAGTGGCTTTTCAGCGATAACAACTACATCCTGATCTAATTGAATGCTGGTTGAAACCAGTGAAAAGTTTTGTGTTGTAGTTAATCCTGTTGCCACTTTTATATTCTGAATGGTAACAGAATTGTAGCCTATTGCAGATGCTTTAATATTATATGCTCCGGGAGGCACGTTTACTATAATGTACTCACCGTCAATATTTGAGGCGGCACCTATACTCGTCCCTTCCAATATAATATTTACAAATGGCAAAGCTTCATTGGTTGATCCGTCTATAACTTTCCCGACAATTTTTCCGGACTGGCCGAAAACAACAATCGGAAGCATAAAAAAACAAATCAGTAGCAGATACCTCATTAGGCCTCCGTATGCAATATATTTTACGTTTTTAAATTAATACTTTGTAAAGCAAATAAATGTTTAAAAGTTAGACGTTTTTTTCTTCAAAGTCAAAGAAATTCAGGTTTGAAGATTTAATTTTCCTCTTTTTCTGCAAAAATTTAACTATATCTGTCAAATAGTAAAGGGGTAACATATTGTAACGCTTTTTTTTGTTAAATGTCTTAACTGCAAAAAGATAATTGGATTCTTTAATCTGATTAATTATCTGATGCAATATCTCTTTTGCTGTTTCCGGCAACGAGCATTTCAGTCACCATCAAAATCAGTGCCAGAATCAGGAGCAACTTCCATAATTCAGTGCCGAATCTCAGTTCATCAAGCAGCCCTGCAACTCCTCCGCGTGCATCAATCTTCCGGATTTCACCCATGAATCCCGCGCCTGCTATGAAGTTTCTGAAAGCATCATAACTTATCGTTTCAGGATGAGATTCCGAAGCCTTAATATTAACCGGAAATACCGATTTAAGATTTTTATCTTCAAAAAAACGGTAGAACCCTGTCTGTGTAAAGGGTCCGTATCTGTTTCCGGGCATCTGACCGCTGATCTCTTTATACTCGTCATTCCCGTCGGGTTTTATAACTCTCAGAGAACCGGTTCCGGTTAAACGGTCCAGATCTTCGGCAAAATCACCGGTTATGAATATCGTATCTGTATTCTGCCAGTCAACTATATAAAATAATGACTTATAAAGAACAGGCACAAAAGCAGGCTTGAAGACAAAATCACTGAAACCGGGATCAACAGGTGCTGTCATGAACAGGATCTTTCCTTTGCCTGATGATTTCTCTCCCAGGAAAACCGAGTTATCACGAAGGCTAATTATTCTTCTCCCGCCGGGCAGTGAACTGATTTTGAAATAACCGCGGAAGGAGGGTGATTCAATTTCTTTTTTGCTCCCTTTTTCAAAAAGTCCTTCAAATACGGGGTGTGAAAAATCAGTCTCCCCGAACCCCGTAACAGGATCTCCTTCACGCTTACCCGTAAAATTCAGCGGTTCCGGCAGACCAAGTGACCTGAAAGCAGTTTTAAGATTTTCCGGCGTCACATCCCTGTCAGGTATTAGGAGAATACCCCCTCCGTTGTTAAGATACTCTCTGAATGAAGAAAGATCGGGGCTTCCATTCCCGGCATTGAGAATTGCCGCATCTGTTTTTTCACTTAATGCTGCCCCGCCGTTGAACCCTGACCGCGTTACATGAAAAACTGAATTCTCTCCCTCCAGTGTCAGAGCAAGTTCAACAAATTTCATATTATCGGCTTTATCGCTGAATATCTGAATCCTTATTTTTTCAGGAGTATAAAATGAGAGATAAGCAGTATTATCTTCCTGAATGGCATCATCATCCAGTTTTAACTGTACGTCTGAAAATCCCGTTTTCCTGTTTGCAAACGTAAACTCGGTAACCTGTTCAGAACCCGCTTCAACCGAAACCGTTTTCTGGGCAACACGTTCTCCGTTTACAAATAGTGAAAGTATCCGACCTGTAATCTCCTCCTCACCGGGATTAACGGCTTTCACTTTCACCGTTATCTGCGCATTTTTATCGAAGATTCTGTTTAAAAACTGCGGCTCAGCAAGATATAGATTTTTTGAATTAACTTCGGGCAGACTAAATGCCACAAGTGTAACACGTTCCGTATTTAAACCGTTAAAACTCAGAATTTCACTGCCATCAAACCCGCCCGATTTCTGATAATCTGTAAACAGATAGATGTTTTTATTCAGATTTGAAGAATTTTCGAGTATCTTAACCGCCTCAAGAACAGCCTTTGCAGTATTAGCGGGATATGATGATATTACTGCCTCTTTAATCTGCCTGAGCAGCTCGGTTCTGTCTTTCGTCATTTTTACTTCCGCACCGGGAGGAGCTGCCGTAAGAATCAGAGCCGCCTCATCACCTTCGCTTAACCTGCCCGCTATATCCGAAGCGAGTTCTTTAGCCTGGTTGAAGAGTGTTCCCCTGTTATTACCCGCATTCATTGAGTATGAATTATCAATTATAAAGATTCCTGATGATTTTGCGGAAGGGGCAAAACCGCTGAGGCTCAGAGTATCAACAGTGGGTCTTGAAAAGGCAAGCACAACAAAAAGAATGATCAGCATACGCAACACCAGCAGAAGCCACTGCTTCATCTTAATACGGCGTATTTTCTGCTTTTGAAGTTCTTTTAAAAAAATGAGAGTGCTGAATTCAATTTTCTTCAGCTTTTTTAAGTTGAGCAGATGGATAATAACCGGAATACCGGCTGCCAAAAGTCCGAAAAGATATGCTGGATTTAAGAATGTCATACTTAATTAATGAAAACGGCGTCACGAATATACTCATGACGCCGAAATCAAAAATGACAATTAGTTTTGCCCTTTTGCAATCAGGTTTAATGCGCTGCCGGCTTTAAACCATTCAAACTGTCTTTCATTTATGGTATGATTGAGTTTTATTTCATCAACATACCCTTCAGTATGTTTCACAATTAAAGTAAGCTGTTTTGAAGGATCAAAGTCTTTGAGTCCTCTTATACTGAGTCTGTCTTTTTCCTGAATTTTATCATAGTCTGAAGGGTCAGCAAAAGTCAGCGGCAGAATACCCTGCTTCTTAAGGTTTGTTTCATGAATACGCGCGAAGCTTTTTACTATTATAACCTTGCCGCCGAGGTGTCTCGGCTCAAGAGCTGCATGTTCACGGCTTGAACCTTCACCGTAGTTTTCATCACCTACAACAACCCATCCCTGATTCATCGCCTTGTAATCTCTGGCAACATCGGGTACGGATTTAATCTCACCTGTAAAAATGTTTTTCGTTTTACCGGGTTCATTTGTAAATGCATTATAAGCTCCGAGGAACATATTATTTGATATATTATCAAGATGTCCTCTGTATTTAAGCCAGGGCCCAGCTGCAGAAATATGATCAGTTGTGCACTTCCCTTTAACTTTGATCAGGAGAACCAGATCTTCATAATCTTCTCCGTTCCATGGTTTGAAAGGTTCGAGGAGCTGAAGTCTGTCACTTGCAGGATC
Source organism: uncultured Ignavibacteriaceae bacterium (assembly GCA_964411625.1). Classification (GTDB taxonomy): domain Bacteria; phylum Bacteroidota; class Ignavibacteria; order Ignavibacteriales; family Ignavibacteriaceae; genus JABWCA01. The sequence continues at coordinate 2,312 of CAYPMQ010000008.1, read as the reverse complement.
AACTTTGACTTCCACCGAGCCTCCGTCTGCTGCCGGTTCAATAAGCCCGCTTTCTCCTTTGTCAAAACCTGATGAGGGGAGTTCTGCTCCTGTGGGGGGATCAAGCTTAACCTTCTCACCCTTTGCATTAACCAACTCATCGGTAAGAGGATTGAATGAAAGTTTACCGGCTATTGAAAGGGCTGTCACGATTTCGGGACTTGCAACAAACGCCATAGTTTCGGGGTTTCCGTCATTTCTCTTGGCAAAGTTTCTGTTAAATGATGTTACTATTGTATTTTTTTCACCGGTTTGTATATCCATTCTTTTCCACATGCCTATGCAGGGTCCGCAGGCATTGGCAAGAATAACTCCGCCTAAATCTGTGAGTGTTTTTAACTGTCCGTCACGTTCAATGGTTGCCCTGACCTGTTCCGAACCGGGAGTGATTGTAAACTGGGCTTTTGCTTTTAATCCTTTTGCAAGAGCCTGTTTTGCGATATTTGCCGAGCGGTCAATATCTTCATAGCTGGAGTTTGTACAGCTTCCGATAAGCGCAACGCTGATCTTATCGGGATAGCCTTTTGTCTGAACAGCTTCTTTTATTTTGGAAATCGGCCATGCCAGATCGGGAGTCATAGGCCCGTTAAGATGAGGTTCCAGATTATCAAGGTCAATTTCAATTAACTGATCAAAATACTTGGCGGGATTTACGTGTACATCAGAATCTGCGCACAGGTCATTTTTAACAGCCGCTGCAGCTTCAACCACGTCGCCCCGGCCGGTTGATAGAAGATATGCTTCCATCTTTTCGTCATAAGGGAAAATCGAGGTTGTTGCACCTATTTCCGCACCCATATTACAGATGGTTCCTTTACCCGTACATGAAATTGAGTTGGCGCCTTCGCCGAAATATTCAACTATGTAACCCGTTCCCCCTTTAACTGTAAGAATTCCTGCGAGCTTCAGGATCACATCTTTGGGTGAGCTCCAGCCGTTCAGTTTGCCTTTTAGATGAACACCTATAAGTTTTGGCCATTTCAGTTCCCATGGCATACCTGCCATCACATCAACGGCATCTGCTCCCCCGACCCCGATTGCCACCATACCAAGCCCGCCGGCATTCGGTGTGTGTGAATCAGTCCCAATCATCATACCGCCCGGGAATGCATAATTTTCAAGCACTACCTGATGGATGATTCCTGCACCGGGTTTCCAGAACCCGATACCATATTTACTACTGACACTTTCTAAAAAATCATAAACTTCTTTATTCTCTGTATGCGCCCTGTTAAGATCAGCTTGAGCACCTGCCTGAGCCTGAATCAGGTGGTCACAATGAACGGTTGAGGGAACGGCCGTTGCCTTTTTCCCGGCCGACATAAACTGAAGCAGGGCCATCTGCGCAGTTGCGTCCTGCATGGCAACACGATCGGGAGATAAATCTGCATATTCTTTCCCTCTTTCAACCTCTTTGGATATCCCGTCCCAGAGGTGAGCGTAAAGAATTTTTTCCGTATAGGTCAAATGTCTTCCCAAAACTTCCCTTGCTTTGGCAGTTTTCTTCGCAAAATCCGAATAAACTTTCTTAATCATATCAATATTTGCGGTCATTATATCTCCGGTTTGTCTTAAATCAAATGACATTATTTAATTTTTTTGCAATTTGTAAATATAATTAAAATTTAAGACTTAAATTTTTCAGGACCTTTTAATCACCTTAATTGAATATGATTCTAAAAAGAGAAAAAGATCAGTTCTCTTCATATCTGAGCGATGCCTCTAATTTCAGCGGTACCTGTTCAGAATTATATATCCCGGAAAATTTCAGCGAGATACCGGTAATTCTGAATCAAGCCATTAAAAAACAGTATAATGTAACAGTCTGCGGCAACAGAACAGGGCTTACAGGTTCGGCAATTCCCGAATCAGGCATACTCATTTCCACGGAAAAACTGAACCGAATAATAAATATCGATAAGGATCAGATGACCGCACTGGTTGAGCCGGCAGTTGTTCTCTCTGATTTTATCTCAATAGTTGAAAGTCTTGGTTTATATTATCCTCCGGATCCCACAGAGGGCTCTGCCTTTATAGGAGGAACGGTTGCCACAAATGCTTCAGGTGCCAAAAGTTTTAAATACGGTCCTACCAGAAAGTTCGTGACCGGCCTTGAAATTGTCCTTCCCGACGGCGATATGCTTACCATAAACCGCGGTGAGATATTTGCCGGAGAAGAAGGTTTTGTTTTCACAACCGATTCCGGCAGAAAAATATCCCTTCCTTTCAAAAAGTTTTCTTTTCCTTCAGTTAAAAATGCTGCAGGTTATTAC
>CAYPMQ010000007.1:5285-27420 GCA_964411625.1 uncultured Ignavibacteriaceae bacterium | reverse complement strand
GGATTCACGTAGATCAGACCCATCTGAACCGCTGCCAGGGGGTTCTCAAGTTCTCTCTCACCCGTATAACGTTTTTCATCAGATAACCAGGTGGTTTCTTTACCCCAGTAGATACTCTCATCGGGTTCCCAGGCATCAACACGTCCGGCACCAAATCCGAAAGTCTTAAAGCCCATTGATTCCAGAGCCACATTTCCTACAAGAATAAGGAGGTCTGCCCACGAAATTTTGTTGCCGTATTTCTGTTTAATCGGCCAGAGAAGACGGCGTGCCTTATCAAGGTTTGTGTTATCAGGCCAGCTGTTGAGCGGTGCAAAACGCTGCAGACCGCCGGATGCTCCGCCTCTTCCGTCACCTGTTCTGTATGTACCCGCTGCATGCCAGGCAAGTCTGATGAAAAGGGGTCCGTAATGTCCGAAATCCGCAGGCCACCATTCCTGTGAATCGGTCATAAGTTTTTCAAGATCTTTTTTAAGTGCCTGGTAGTCAAGTTTCGAGAATTCTTCTTTGTAGTCGAATTCCGGGTCCATGGGGTTTGAAAGTGATGAGTTTTGTCTTAGTATATTTAATTTCAGGCGGTTAGGCCACCATTCCTGGTTTTGTGTGCCTTTGGATCCTGCTCCGTGGTGTACGGGGCATTTTCCTGCACCATTTGAATTTTCGCTCATGATGTTTCCTCTCTTATTATACTGGATTAAATAAAAATTTTTACTCTCGGGTAAGCTCCCCGGTTGCTGCTTTATTCAAAGCATCGATAAATTTTGACCCCATTTTTGCTGGCAGACTCCCGGAATATCTTTAAAATATTTTTTTAAGCAAAATCTAATTTATACTATTTCGATTAAACTTGACATAACTTGCTTAATTTTTCATGGTTTCTTAATCAAAAGAAAACAAGATTTTATCCGGTTCTCACACCCGGAAAAAGACACGTGCGTTGATATGACAAGAAATAATCTTTATTAAAATTACATTTTTGCGGTGGATTTAGTTCATTTTTTGGGGAAGTGTGGGGTGATAACAATTAAAAGTATTGTGTCCGGGTAATAATTTGTTTTATTGAATTTTTGATATCTGCCTGAGAAATTGTCAATTCACCTGGTCAAAAAGTTAAATTTGATCAAAACATAAATGTCATTATCTTAGATCACGCAAAGAAAAGAAATTAAAACGCTAAGGGCGCCAAAGCGCCCTTAGTCAAAGAAAGATATAGGGTCATTAGATCTTACTTTAAAAGCATCATCTTATTGACCTGTTCAAATACCTTACCTGTTGATTCAGATTTAGCAGTTATTCTCACAAGGTAAATTCCCGATGTCAGGTTTGATGCATTGAACTGCGACTCATACCAGCCTGCCTGTTTTACTTCATCGCTGAGAATTGTGACAAGTTCACCCAGTGAATTGTATACTGTCAGTTTAACACTGCTTTCCTCTGGCACTGAATATCGTATCCTTGTTGATGGATTAAACGGGTTGGGGTAGTTCTGCGATAATGAATAACTCGCCGGACTGCCTTGCACATCTTCTGTTTTTGTATAAATATCATTAATCCTGCCGGGCGTTCCCAGAAGTCCTGATACACCCCAGTTTTCAGGCATGGTGTTATCAACTCCGGGATTAATCAGAGAAAGAGTGTAACCCGTGCCACTTGCTCCCTGGTTCCATTGTGCTGACGAGAGGTATTGAATACTGTTTACAATCTCACCCGAGGAGTCTTTAACTGTAACCGTTTCACCTGAAGAAGAAAGCCCGAACCCGGTTGGACCACATACATTTGTAACAGCCTGGTAGTAGGTTCTGAATTTTGAAGTATCTTCAGCAATAACCAGATAACCAAGAGCAGGTATCACTGCAGATGAATCAAACAGATAAGGAATACTTCCTCCGTCTTTTATGCTCCACCCTGCCAGCGAAATGTCCGTTTTTGTTGTGTTCATTATCTCAATCCAGTCACCGGCATCAAAGACAGGACTGCTTTTATAGTTGATCTCGTTGATTATAACACTTGATGCGGTAAATGAGGCAGGTTCAAAAACGGCAATAAGTGTATCATTTGCATTAAGTATCAGTTCGAGTTTTTCAGACTGAGATCCCGAGGCTCCTCCCCATCTGACAAATCTGTAACCCGGATTCGGCAATGCCCTTAGTTTGAGAGGAACCCCCTTAAAGAAAACCGGAGTTGTACCCCACTGCATGTCTTTTCCGTGAGCTATAATCCTTCCCTGAGAAGGGTCAGCAGTTCTTAAATTTAATGAGTATGAGCCGGTTACACCGAACTTTGAGTAAAAATGCGAACGGGTATAACCGGCACGTTTTACCGCAAAATCCTTCATCACATAAATAAGGGTATCCCATGTGCTTCCGTACGAAATCGACTGAGGCCAGCGGGCTTTATGCCTCGGTATTTCGGGAGCAATAACCGTTCTTATGCTGTCTATGAGGGTCAGAACCCTGTTTTTTTCAAAAGTTGTGTTTATATGAACAGCAAATCTTTGAATGAATTCATACTTAAATTCCTCATTTGTCAGCATTTTTCTGAGCATCAGTGTTGACCATGGCGGATTAGGCCAGGATGGTCCGTTTGTTGCTGTGGCAAGCGCAAGAGTATTTGATGCGGGCAGAGAGTTTGAATTTCCTCCGAAACCAAAGTCAGTGTCATAGATCAGCCATCTCCATTTTGCGCCGGGTTTTCTTTCACGCCATAGTTTCATGTTGGATCCTGGCCAGTCAGCGTTTGCCGAATAAATTTCAGCACAGAGGTAATCAATATAGTTATCAATATCAACAATTGATTTAATATACTCATAATTAGCAGGAATTGTCATATCATTTTCTGCCAGAAAACTGATCATTTCTGAATACGCAATTGTATCACCATTGTTTGCGCTCACTTCCTTGCTTATTTCAATAAGATCAATGTTATCCTCATCAATAGGATAATAAGTTGAGAGATAATGTTCGTTATACTTTTCACGTATATTATGTATCCCCCAGTATTCACCGTTCAGATACAGAATTGCAGGCCGGTAATCCTGAGTTGAAATTGCCATTTTACCCCTCAGAAGCTGCTGTATCATGGCATCCCTGAACATTGTTCTCCACCAGTCCTGTCCCGAGCTTCTGAAGATCAGGTTGTTGAATTCATTAACGGGATTGCGTGGGAATATTCTGTAATTCAGTTTGCTGTAACCATATCCGCTCCGCATATATACAGCAAGTGATTTCATTGCGTATTTTCTTGTGCACCCCCCGTAAATTTTAATTCCCGATCTCACAGAAAAGGCCTCACTCTTATCGGTCTCGAAAAACTGAAAAGTTACAGGTATTTCCCAGTCCTGATTCCAGTTCCTTGGTTCATCAACACAGTTACCCGGTATCCCGTTTGTACCTGCAACATATATTCCGGCTGTGTCACTGAAAAGCAGATCAGGATTTGTTGATATGCTTATGACCGGAAGGACATGATTTTCAGAGATAAAAAAAGTGTGGGTTACAATTCCTGAAGGGAGATATCCTTCTTTAACAGCAATGGCTTTTATAACTGTGGTCGAGTCAATCAGAAGCGAGTCGTTAAATACCGGTGAATTAACCGAGGGATCGCGCCCGTCTTTTGTATATCGGATTATCGCACCCTGCGTCCGGGATGAAAGCATCAGATGAAATGGTGACTGATAAAATCCGGATACATTGTCAGCCACGGGTAGTTCACAGGTATTAAAGATGCTTCCCTGTGTATTTGGCATACCGGGAGTTGCAGGATTAAAGAAATAAAAATCGCCCGTGCCTTCGGGGTACCTGCCCATGGAGATATTGTCCTGCTGCTGACCAAATGTAAATGCGTCAATTACATTTCCCGCTGAATCTGAGAGGCCTATATATTCACCGCCTGCGGAAAGTTTGAAATTTGCGTGCAGAGCTGTATTGTGGTCATCTGCCCAGACGATTATTCTTGAGCCCGGTTCTATCACAACCAGGGTGTCTAGCCTGTATTTCATCGGGAGCGATGGGTTATCAGTTATGTAACATCCCGATATATTTACTGCCGCTGCACCTGAATTATATAATTCTATCCAGTCGCCGTACTCTCCAAAATCGGGGTCGGTAATGGTGGCTGAATTAGAAGCCATGAATTCATTTATTTTAAGAGAAGAAATACTTTGCGGGTGAATAAAAGACGCTGCGAGTATTAAAAGAAGGAGAAAATACCTTAAGAACATTATAACTTACCTGCGGAAATAAAATAAAGTAAGATGAAATGTAACTAAAATTTTGGTCAGAAGAAATCGGGTAGGAATGGGAATAAATCCTGAAATTTTATTCCGGGGTTTGGTTGTAAGCGGCTTTTAACGTCCTAAAATATCAGACTTTTCAGCACCGCATCAGGCACAGCCTCCTGCAGTTTTTCAAAAAGGATTCTCTCTTCTTTTCTTATGTGCCTTTCGAGGAGGCGGCCGAATTCATCAAGCAGCACTGCATCATCAGGCGAAACAGCAAGTTTTTCAGCAAGTGCAGTAAGCTGAATGTGCTCAGCCAATATCTCTTCAGCTATGGGTATCAGAGAGGGTGTGTTTTTTCTGATGAATGGCATCAGAACATCTTCTTCTTCGCGGAAATGCGGCAGAAGATCATTTTTATAACCATCAATGATAATACTTATCTTTGCTGCGGTTTCAACAGGATAGTTTTTGTAAGGAGGCGCATCACTACGGGCATAACGGGCCAGAAATAAACCTCTCATGTGGTCACGGGAAAGCGGAGCAAGATTTTCATGTCTTTTCAGCGGCATCAGTATTTATCCAGCCAGTCATTAAGTTTACGGATTTTAAACATCTGGTCATACCTTCTGAATATTTCGGCATTTTCTTCATACAGCCGTGCTATCTCTGAACCAATTATGAATACAATTGCGGTATAGTAAATCCAGAAGCAAATCACTATACCCAGTGCATAGGTACCATATATCTGACCATAAGACGCGAAATTGTAAAGATAGACCCCGAAAAACTCCTTTGCCATAACCCAGAGAGCCGACGCATAAAATGAACCCGCAAGAGCCGATCTGTTACTTATTTTTTTATCAGGGATAATCTTATAGATAAATGCGAATCCGATAAAAACTATCATAAATGATGCTGTTATGGTAAATGTTGCGTCAACGGGCAGGAAATCAATGCCCCTGAAAAACGGGATGTTATAATAGAGCTGTCTGAATAATACAAGAAGTGGCAGAACAAGCATTGCAATGGAAAAACCAACTATTACAACGAAAATGAGCATTATATCTATAAGCTTGCTGAGGAAAAGGTTCATCGGCTTTTCATACTCAAACACTTTGTTAAGAACCGTTCTCAGACTTGCCAGAAAACTGCTTGCGGCAAATATCAAACCTCCGATACCTATGACTCCGGCGATATTTTTACCCGCAATGAGCTCATCTATCCTCTCAAGCAAGACCTGTTTTGCATAATCTGCATAATCCGCATAGGGAATAAATGCATCTATGAGGTTCTGAACCTGTCCTTCAATATCATTGACGTCAATAAAACTGCCAAGCAGCCAGAATACTATAAAAACCAGAGGAATTATACAAAGCAGGAGGGAGAACGCAAGTCCCCCCGCATAAAGGAATACATGGTGCTGTTCAAGGCGCCTGAAAAGCACTGCAATGAATCTGGTAAAGACCATCCTGATAAAGGCAGGAAAACCTTTAAAGATAAAGTATCGGAGACGGAGCTGAATTAACTTCAGCAGCCGTAAAATTCTGATTTTAATGACTCATCACCCTTGAGATTGCATTATAATACAGGTCTTCAAGCTCACTCAGATCAATCGAGAATGAAGAATTGAGCGTGAGTTTCTTCTCGGATACTGTTGTGCCGATATAGGAGAATTTCTGACCCGAGGCGGTCAGAAGAGATTCAAAGGCTTCAACATTTTCAGGCTTAACGGCAACCACTGCCCTGCCCTGTGACTCTGAGAAAAATGAAAGATCTGCTCTTTTCTTAACAGGGATATCAACATCTGCACCAATCATATTGCGGCGGTTACCGATACACATTTCTGAAATGGCGCATGCAATTCCTCCCTCTGATATGTCATGAGCTGCGGATATCAGTCCGTTGTGAATAAGTGTGATCAATGTGTCCTGAAGTTTTTTCTCGGTTTCAAGATCACAGCGGGGGGTGCTGCCTGTTACCATGCCTGTGGAAAGCTTCAGATATTCACTGCCTCCGAGTTCTTCAAAATCCTCACCGAGCAGATAAACCGAATCACCGGGCTGTTTGAAAAACGATGTCATCACTTTGCTGTTATCCTCAATAAGACCGAGCATACCTATTGTTGGTGTGGGGTAAACTGCCGCTGCCGGAGATTCGTTATAAAAACTTACATTTCCTCCTGTTACAGGCGTGTCGAAGTATCTGCACGCCTCACCCATTCCCTCTATTGCTTTACTGAACTGCCAGTATATTTCTGGTTTGTAGGGATTACCGAAGTTCAGACAGTTTGTTATTGCCAAAGGCTTTGCACCTGAACAGGCCAGGTTTCTTGCAGCTTCCGAAATTGCAATTTTTGTACCTTCCATAGGGTTGAGGTAAACGTATCTTGAGTTACAGTCGGTGCTCATTGCAATAGCCTTGCTTGTACCTTTAATCTGAATAACAGCAGCATCAGAACCGGGGCCCACCATCGTATTGCTTCTGACAATGGAATCATATTGCTCAAAAACCCAGCGCTTTGAAGCAATGTTCGGTGATGAAAGCATCTTTTTGAGCATTGCAGCAAGATCCTGCGGAACCGGGATTTCATCATTGCTGAACTTTGATGTCTCTTTCAGATACTCCGGTTCTTTTGTTTCTCTTGTATAAACGGGTGCCCCGCCTCCTAATACACATTCAAACGGAGGTATAACAGCCTTTGTTTCACCATGATAATTTATTCTAAGGGCAGGTTCATCGGTAACATGCCCTATTATCTCGCAGTTGAGATCCCATTTATTAAAAATCTCTTTTACTTTATCTTCGCTGCCTTTCTTTACGCAGCATAACATTCTTTCCTGACTCTCTGAAAGCATGATTTCATAAGCAGTCATGCCGGATTCACGCAGAGGTACTTTGGTCAGATCTATTTCCATTCCGGACTCACCCTTTGCGCTCATCTCTGTTGTGCAACATGAAATGCCTGCCGCCCCCATATCCTGAATGCCTATAAGATATCCGTTTCTTATTACTTCAAGTGTCGCCTCGAGCAGAAGTTTTTCGGTGAAAGGATCACCCACCTGAACGGACGGTCTCTTTGCCTCTGATTTTTCACTTATCTCCTCCGATGCAAATGTAGCGCCGTGAATACCATCCCTTCCGGTTGAAGATCCTACGATCATAACAGGATTTCCTGCGCCTTTTGCAGTTGCGGATGCAGTCTGGTCATGTTTTACGATTCCGACTGCCATTGCATTTACGAGCGGGTTGCCCTGATAACATTCATCAAAATAAACTTCTCCGCCAACCGTCGGAACTCCGAAACAGTTTCCGTAATCACCGATGCCTTTAACAACCCCTTCAAAGAGATAGCGTGTTCTCGCATCTTCAAGTGATCCGAATCGGAGTGAGTTTAATGCTGCAATGGGTCTTGCTCCCATGGTGAAGATATCTCTCAGAATTCCGCCGACCCCGGTAGCGGCACCCTGATACGGTTCAACCGCAGATGGGTGATTATGACTCTCTATCTTGAAAGCAATAGCATATCCGTCCCCTATATCCACAAGTCCGGCATTTTCTTCACCGGCACCTACAAGCAGCCTTCCGCCGCTTCTCGGGAGTGTTTTGAGCAGTTTAATACTGTTCTTATAACTGCAGTGCTCGCTCCACATTACCGAAAATATTCCGAGTTCGGTAAAATTAGGAGTTCTGCCGAGAATTGTGCAGATTCTTTCAAACTCTTCTGCCGTTAATCCGTGTTCAAGTGCAAGCTCAGTCGTAACCTGTGGCTCTCTGACCATCATTAATCCTTTCAGAAACTCATTTTATGTTGATATAATTTTCCCAGATCTTAAATAGTTCATGCGTGGCCCGTACATCGTCCGCACAATATCTTGCCACTTCTTTAATTTTGCCGGCTTCATAAAAATTCTTAACATCAACTCCCGATATCCCCTTTGATTTCGGTGATGTTATGCCGAATGAATAGCAGTAGAAATCGAGATTAAATCTCCTGAATGCCCCATAAAAGCTGAGCTGCTCAAGCAGATCACAATGGTCTTTGGTATCATACCGGTAACCGACCAGATTCTTTGCGGGCCTTATTCCGAGTTTTGCTGACCTGAGCATCAGGAAGGGTGCATCAAATCCACGTCCGTTAAATGAGATGAACTGCTGGGTCTCTGCGGCCATCCTCCAGAAATTTTCTATCAGTTTTTTCTCGTCGCTTCCTACATAAGTGATTTCATTTTCCCTACTTCTCTCCTCTGTGCCGTCTGGTGTTTCATACAGAACCACTGTTTTACCTGTCTCCACAATATAAAACCCTATGACAATAACTTTTGCAGTAAAGGGAAAAAGTGCCATCAGTCCTTTGGCATCCTCAGTCTTTTTTTCACGGAGAACAGGGTCCTGTTCCTTTTCTGCATCTCTGAGAAGATATTCCTGCTGGCTTTCGGAAAGATCATCAAAGGGCAGTCCGTATGTCTCAATATCGAAGACGACTTTGTTGTATTTCATTTCTGGAACTTTCCTTCATATTTGTAAATCTTTGACCTGAATTCATCGGAAAGGTGATGAGGTTTTCCTGTTTTTTTATCTACCTGCACCACAACACCAATACCATCCGCAATAATTTCGCCGGTTGAAACCTTCTCAATGAGGTGCTCAAAACCGTAAGAAGAATTCCTTATATAAGAGACTCTGGTATGTATGATCAGCTCATCATCAAAGTGCGCATGACTGCGGTAATTTATTTCGTTTCTTACCATAAAGAAATCAAAACCGTCAGAAAATATGCCTCCGGGAGGTAACAGACCGGCATCCTTGATATATTCAAGCCTTGCATCCTCAAAAAAGGAAATGTAGGCTGCATTATTAAGTACGCCAAGCATATCAACTTCATGGAATCTGACCCTTACACAAAGTTTGTGCCTGAATTCCTGTTTTGACGGCAGTTCTTTTTTCATATCAGTTTATCCCCTCTAATACAGACTTCAAAATTTCGATCGCTTTTCTGATCTGTTCGTAAGTTACATCAAGGTGGGTAACAATCCTCAGCTCTCCGGGTTTACTGCCTGAAATAAGCAGCCCCCTTTCCCGGCATTTTGCGGTAAACTCAGATTCGCTAATACCTGAGACTGAGAAGATCACCATATTTGTCTGGACACGGTTTCGCTCAAGATGGACGCTGTGAAACTCATAAATTGCATCTGCAATCATTGCGGCCTTTTCATGATCCTCTTTAAGTCGGTTAAGATTATTTTCAAGTGCATAACGACCTGCAGCGGCAAGAATTCCGAGCTGCCTTGTTCCGCCGCCTATCGCTTTTCTAAGTCTGAAAGCCTCTCTTATAAAATCGCGAGTTCCGGCAATCATTGACCCGATCGGGGCACCGAGTCCTTTTGAAAGACAGCATGAAATAGTATCAAATTTTCCTGTTATCTCTCTGACTTCGCATCCGGTGTAAACTGCGGCATTCCAGACCCTTGCGCCATCAAGATGAAAATGGAGTCCGTGTTTTTTTGCTGTATCTCTGAGTTTGGAAATTGCCGGGAGAGGATATACGGTTCCTCCGCCGCGGTTGTGTGTGTTTTCGAGAGCAAGAATTCTTGTTCTCGGCATGTAATATGCTTCTTTGGGCCTTATTGCATTTTCAACATCTGAAGGGTCAAGGATTCCATAATCGCCTTTTACGGGATTTATAGTAAGACCGCTCAAGAATGCGGGCGTTCCCGATTCATAATGAATAATGTGGGCATCAGCCTCGCAGATGATCTCATCCATGGGTCTTGAATTAAGATTAAGGCATATCTGATTGCCCATAACGCCGCTCATTACGAAAAGAGCAGCCTCATGACCGGTCAGATCTGCAAAATATTCTTCAAGGGCATTTACGGTAGGATCTTCCTTGTAAACATCATCTCCTACCTCCGCATTGTACATTGCCTGCCGCATCCCTTCGGATGGTTTTGTAACAGTATCGCTTCTTAAGTCTATCGGATTCATTGTTATTTTTTTTATTCAGCTTAGAAATTTACGGAATTTAAAGTAAAGTGAGAGATAAAGAAGAAAAAGAATATTGATTTAATTAGCAGTGAGTATTAATTACCCGAACAGTTTTATAATCACCGGTATCGTGTAAAAACCTGGCTTAGTCAGCTTAGAGGAAGGCAGCCTTATTTTTTGTTTCTCAGGTAAGAGTTAAGATTGATTAACCCCTGACAGAGTTCATTATCATAGCATCCTGCTCAGATGCTGAGCCTACGCTTAATCCAACCCATGAGCGAAAGAATGATTATGAATGCAGAGACAGTAAGAGATACTGCCGGAAGATATCTGGCGGTTGCCGCATAAAATGTGATTTCACTGTTCAAAACGACCTCTCCCGTGATCTCCGTTTTCTCAAACATTTCCGAAGCAGAAAGCGTATTCCCGTATGGATCTATAATACATGAAATGCCGCCGTTTGCAGCTCTGACAACAAATTTTCTGTTTTCAATAGCCCTCAGAACAGAGATCTCCTTGTGCTGATATGGTCCCGATGTATTCCCGTACCAGCTGTCATTTGTCACTACCGCAAACATCTGTGCCCCTTTAAGCGTAAACTCTGTCATAAACACAGGGAATACCGATTCAAAGCAAACCAGCCCGCTGATATTAATTGTATCTTTTAAGCTTCTGAATGGTGCGATCTTAAAATTAACCGTGTCAGTCCCCTCATTCCAGCTGCTGATTCCCACACTCCAGCTGAAAAATGTTGAAAGAAATGGAAGTTTCTCAACATAGGGCACCCTTTCACCAAAGGGAACAAGTTTTATTTTGCCGTATTTCTGGATTTCCTTATCCCTGGGTGAGAAAAGTATTACGGAATTATAAACCGAATATCTTAGTTTTGAACCCGGAACCGGTCTGCTTCCCCTCATATCTGAACCCGGCTCATGAATCTTTAGATCAGGCATGCCTGTGAGCAGATAAACATTATTATCTTCGGCAATCGAATAAAATGAATCAAGTGCAGCGGGGTAACTCCCGTTCAAAAGGTAAACGGGAAGTGCAGTTTCGGGATAAATCAGTAAATCAGCACCTTTTCTCAAACTTTCCCGTGAGAGGTGCATATACTCGTCAACTATTGTACCGAGTTCTGCCCCACCCCATTTCTCATACGGATCAAGATCAGGCTGTATTAAACCGACCTTTAATTTCCCGCCCTTCAGGAATTTACTTTTATCAACATTATGGCCATATATAACAGGTATGAGTATCAGGAGAACAGCAGCAGATGAAAACATGACAGATTTTTTAAGAGATTCACGGTAATATTTATATGACAGATATATTAAACCATTTATATATGTAATAAGAACCGATATTCCGGGACCCCCTATTATATCTGCGATCTGAATGAATGAATTAAAAAAAGTAACTGAATTTGCCAATGCCAGCCAAGGGAAATTCGCCTCAATTTCCATGTAAAAATATTCGTATGATAACCAGTAAAAAGGCATCAGCATCACTGCTGTGACTGATCCGAATTTTTTTCGTGTAACATGGAATAATGAGGCCGGGATAAGAAAAAAAACGGGATTGATAAACTGCAGCAGCCCGCCCCCTATCAGGAGGAATGAATCTTTTAATTCAGTGATACCGCTTACCCAGTACAAAGATACAATGCTGAACACAAATCCGTAAAGATAGGTGTATCTGAGCTTGGAAATCAGTTTTTCATCGGTATCAAGGATGTAAAACAGCAAGGAAAGCGAAACAAATATTAATGGAAATGCCGGTACCGGAGGAAACGCCAGACCGCTCAGAAGGCCCGAAATTACTGCAAGCGAAGTGTAAGTTTTTCTTTTTTTCCTGGTTTCGGGATCAACAGGAATACGCTTAAAAATATTCAGTTTCAAATGGCATCCCTTACTAATAAGACAGTAGCAAGTGCCGCCGCACCCTCTTCCCTGCCGATGAAGCCGAGTTTCTCTGAAGTGGTGGCTTTGACCGAAATATTCTCAATTTCTGTTTGAAGGATACCGGCAATGGTTTCACGCATTTTCAAATTGTATTTCATCACTTTCGGGCGTTCAAGAAGGAGCATACAATCAAGATTCCCGATCAGGTAACCCTTTCCTTTCACAATCTCAAAAGTTTTTCTGAGGAGTATCTTGCTGTCTATGTTTTTATAAGTCTGAGATGTGTCAGGGAAATGAGTTCCTATATCACCCAGAGCAAGTGCCCCGAGCATGGCATCACAAACGGCGTGAAGAAGCACATCGGCATCGGAGTGACCGAGAAGTCCTTTATCATGTTCAATTTCAACTCCGCCTAAAAACAACTTTCTGCCTTCCGCCCATTGATGGACGTCATACCCGGTTCCTATTCTGATCTCATTCATCTTCTCACCTCAAAATTATTGAATTCGTTTTTTGATTCCGATTTAATTATCTGAAGCCCCGTTACATGAGCGTTGATAGGACCCCTCCTCAGTTCAGCAATAAGTTCCTCAAGCCTCCATGCTTCCCCTTCCGCAACGGTAAGCACCTCTCCTGAATACAAATTTTTGACATATCCCGTTACCCCAAGCCTCTGCGCATTTCTCAGCACAAAATACCTGTATCCCACTCCCTGAACAACACCTGAGCTTATTATCTCAGCCCTGAGTTCTTTTTGACCCATCAGTCTTCTCCCGGTTTGCTCAGTTCGCTGAAGAGAAGGCCTGCAAGAATTATGCCTGCTCCCGCCATTCCGAGTGTTGTCAGTGTTTCGCCTATAATTATATAAGCCGTGAGTGTTGCAAACAGCGGTTCTGATGAATATATGATTGCCGCTTTTGTCGGGGTGACTTCCTTCTGGAATCTGGACTGCAGAGTAATTGTAATAAGCGTTGCAAAAAACACTGTATAGCCCACAGCTATAAATAAATCGGGATGAAAATCCAGTTTAATTCTCTCTATACCGGTCAGATTAAACAAAGGAAGACACATTATAGCAATAATAAAGGTAGTAAACACCTGTGAAAACGTGACGTACAAATGATAGTGCTTTTTCGAAATGATATCAAGATAAACTATATAAACTCCAAATATTATAGCACAGAGAAGTGTAAGAAAATCACCGAAATTGAAGGTCTCACCGAGCTCCGTAAATACAGAAAACACCGAACCTTCTTTTGCCGAAAGGAGTATTATTCCAACTGAAACTATGGCTATAGATATAATATTTCTTACCGAGGGCACACGCTTCTCAATTATGCTCTGAAAGATGGGAGTGAATATCACGAATGTGCCTGTTATAAATGCAGACTTTGTTGAAGTTGTGTATTGCAGGCCTACGGTTTGCAGGATGAAACCACCGAAGAACAGAATACCTATCCATAATCCGTCTTTGATTGCCGCAAAATCCAGTTTTTTCAGGTGTTTCCATAAAAAAGGGAGAAGAAATAGTGATGCCAGACCGAATCTGAATGAGACAAATACGAACGGCGATACATGAGTAAGTGCTTTTTTGATAAGCACAAAGGTGCCGCCCCAGAGAATGGTCAGCAGAATCAGTACAAGTTCAGCTTTATATTTACGCGCAAACGTCATTATTCATCTTTTGGAATATCATAACCGAATTGCCTCAGAAACTTTTCATCATTTCTCCAGTTCTGTCGCACTTTTACTCTGAGTTCAAGAAAAACTTCTCTTTCCAGAAAATCTTCAATTTCTTTTCTTGCTGATTCACCCAGTCTCTTTATTGCTGCGCCTTTTGCGCCAATCAGAATCCCTTTCTGTGAATCCTTCTCCGCAATAATGGCTGCTCTGATCAGATCCTTGCCTTTATCACGTTCCTTAAATTCATCAATCACAACCTCACAACTGTAAGGTATCTCATCCTGATAAAGCTCAAGTATCTTTTCCCTGATGATCTCGGAAACAAAAAATTTCTCGGGCTCACTTGAAATTATATCATCCGGATAGTACTTGGGTCCCTCAGGCATATATGTGACCACCTTCTTGAGGAGTTCATCTGTTCCGAAATGGTGAAGTGCCGAAACTGCAAAGATATTTTCAAACAAACCCGTCTTCTCGAGAGCAGAATGCACAAATTCTGTCTTCTGCTGATCAATCAGATCAACTTTATTTATTATCGCGACAATTTTTGTGCGGAGCTTAATGAAAATATCTTCAAAAAGAGGAAGTGTCTTCATGTCATAATTAATAAGCGGATCTTCCGGCTCTATAAGGAAGAGAATCAGATCAGCATCATCAAGTGCCTTTCTGTAAAACTCCATCATCCTTTTCTGAAGCAGATACCTTGGCTCAATTATACCGGGAGTATCAAGAAAAATAATCTGATATTCCTCTTCACTCAGAATTCCGAGGATGCTCTTACGGGTGGTTTGAGGTTTATTATTTGTTATTGAAAGTTTCTGTTTCAGGAATGCATTCAGCAGGGTTGATTTACCCGCATTAGGTTTTCCGATAATTGTGACATAACCGGCTCTGTGCAAAATAACTCCTTAATTATCCTTCAATTACGACGGCTGTTCCGCTCGCTGATACCATCAGCATACTGCCGTTTGCTCCTACGGTTTCAAAATCAAGGTCCACTCCGATAATTGCATTTGCCCCCATCATACGTGCTGCCTGCATCATTTCATTCACTGCGAGATCCTTTGCTCTGTTAAGCTCTTTTTCATAAGATTCACTCCTGCCTCCCACAAGGTCTCTGATCCCGGCCATGAAGTCCTTAAAAATGTTGGCTCCGAGTATGGCATTACCCGTTACAAGTCCGTAATACTTTGTGATTCTTTTCCCTTCAATTGAATTTGTTGTTACTACCAGCATGGATTCCTCTTAAATTCAGGTTTTAATAAAATTTTCTCTGCAATAAAGATTAATAAGGATAAAAAATGTAAAATAAAAGAGAAAAACCGAATAATACCCACATCCCTGCTTTGATTTCTTTTCCCTTTCCGGTAAGCAGTTTGAATAATGGGTAAAGCACAAAACCTGCAGTCATCCCGATACCGATATTAAATGTAAAACTCATAAGAAGAACTGTTGCAAACAGCGGTACAGTTTCTGAAAGATCATCAAAATTGAGTGATGTTACAGCAGACATCATCAGAATGCCTACTATTATCAGTGAAGGTCCGTATGCAATGGGTGGAATGATTTCTACAAGCGGGAAAAAGAACAAGCCGCTCAGGAAAAGCAAAGAAATGAAAACTGCGGTAAGTCCTGTTTTACCACCTGACTGAATTCCCGTTGCAGATTCTATATATGCGCCTGCAGTTGTTGTGCCGAGCAGTGCGGCAACCATTGTTGTGAGTGCATCTGTCAGCATTGGCTTTTCTATCTGAGGGAACTCCCCTTTTTCATCGAGCATTTTTGCTTTGTAACCAAGAGCCATTAATGTCCCGATTGTATCAACAAATGCCATCGTGAATATGGATAAAATCACAGAGAAAAATCCCCACGTAAGTGCACCTGCAATATCAAGCTTAAAAGCCACCTCAAGAACATTCGGGGGCATGCCAATATATTGAGTGGGCAGTTTTGATTCACCCGTTGCAATTGAAAGCACGGTAATAATAACGATGCCGAGCAGAATGGCAATGTTTACTTTCCTGATCATCAGCACGGTTGTAAGAACAAATCCCGTAATACCCAGCAGCACTTTGAGCTCATCAAGTTTGCCTACGTGAAGAGGAGCTGCCTCATTCCCTACCGTCACAACCCCGATTTCCTTCAGACCTATAAATGTAAGAAACATCCCTATACCAACGGCAAAAGAGATCCGAAGTGCAAACGGAATCGAATTTGCAAACCATGTCCTGATTTTGGCGATGGTAAGAATGGCAAAAATCAATCCCCCGATAAAAATTGCACCGAGTGCAGTCTCCCAGCTATACCCCATGACACCGCATACAGTATATGCAATAAATGCATTTTCACCCATGTACGGAGCAATGGCTATAGGCCTTTTTGCATAAACCCCCATAATGAAGGAGCCAAAAAACGCTGAAATTATTGTGGCAGCCATTGCGGGTCCTTCGGGTAGTCCGGCTGCTGCCATAATCTTAGGATTAACAATTATGATATAAGCCATCGTGAGGAAAGTGGTAAGAGCGGCAAGAAACTCCTGCCTTACAGATGTGTTATTTTCCTTGAGTCCGAAATACCTGTTTAAAATTTCCATCATTAAAAGTAAAAATTGAACTAACAAGTAAATTTAACCTATTCGTTGGAATATTGAGTCAGATCCGGGAAATAAATGTTCAGATGCAGGTAATCGTTTTAAGGTAATGATCTTTTTAACCAGGCACACGTTTTAAGTTAACCGCCTTTGCACACCCTGCTCACTGCATAAAAGTTTGCCAAAGATGACGGGGCAAATGAGCAGAGGTCTCCCATTAAAAAAATAATTAAATGAATTTGTGCGACTCCATCCGGGTTGGCTCTTTTATGGTCTTCTTTATGCTAGTATTGTGCGATCCCTCCGGGATCAGTTTTGCTTTTGGATTATTCAACCACAAAGATAAATTGTCAGTAGTGACTCCCACTTGAGTCATACAATACAATCAATGACGACAAAAAGAAGATTAACGACTCCGGAGTGAGTCCTACATGTAAATGATAAATTGCTTATAGGCAATAAAACATCAATTCTGTGGGGGTGATATTTTTTCTGCAGATATTTAACTTTCTCTGGCGTTGGCCGATACCCATGACAACAAAGAATTGAATTACGGCATCTCTTTCAATTTAATCAAGAAAATCACAGTTCTGATACGAAAAAATAATTCAGCGAGGGCAAATAATTATTTTCAGAATAGCAATATTTACAAGATCCGGGGATTTGCCGCCTCAAACGGGATCATCCAGAACTATCAGTTCACTGCCGGTTTTGCCTGAAAAAATGACAAGGCAGAATTTAACTGACTCACGCACTGAAACATCCATGGAACTCGCATAACTTCTTAGCTGCTCAAGCCCCATTTCACGAACACTATTAACCGATGCTGAGTCACTCACTTTTACATATTTAAGTTCAATAAGGAAATCATATTTACCCGGGTTTATTCCTGTCCTTTTAATGTACAGGTCTGCATATCCGGCCCCTGTCTCTGCTTCACTCTGCACGTAGTAGGCATTGGTTCCGGGAAGAAGTGTCATGAAGATCATTTTAAGTGATTTTTCGGAAAAATTCTGAAGGTGCCGGTTTGATAGCCCTTTAACTACCTCGGCAACGTATCCTACCAGGCTGTCAACTCTGCCGTACTCAGACATTTCGTAAACTGCATGATCCAATTTGCCCGTATCAAACCTGAAATTATTCCTCTTTTCAAATAATACACTGAAATATTCCCAATAAATTGTTTTGATAAGATAATTAGGTATGACAAATCTGTAAACACCGAATCTTATGGAATCTATTGAAAGCAGGCCGTTATAATACAGAAGTGAGACTGCTTCTGTTTTCCCGAATGGAAGCTCGAAGTTGAATTGAATGGTAAGCCGCTCTGTGATAACATTATTTGCAATCACTTCTGAAATGAGATTATTTGAATCTTCAGGGTTAAGGAATTCCAGTACTGAAGAAATTTTTCTGTAATCTGATACAACATTAGGATCTATCATCTGTTCAGGTCTTCTGCCGGAAAGATAATACTGACTGAGATAATTTATTATCATGTGAGGATTATATAATTTCTGCTCAGCATCACCCGAAAAACGGCTTCCGTTGTACCAGAATCTGAGTTCGTCATAAAGAACATCTGAATCCGGTTTAAAAGATGATGGTGCTGTTTCAGAAATCAATGAAACAAGCTCTGACTCAGTAAATCCGGCAATCCCATTAAACTCACCATACAGGGAAATATTCAGTGCTATGTTAAATCCGCTTGTCATACTATCGAGTGTTACCGGTGTAACTCCTGTTGCAAAGATTCTCTGAATCAAAGAGTTTGCCGTGAATTGCTTAACCACTTCATAGAACTTCCTCACCCAGCCATTTTTCGAGACCATTTCAATAAATTGTTCACTATGGAAGGAAAAAAGTTCGTTAGTAAAATGACCATACTCATCAATAAGAATATAGATCTTCAAATTTGGAGACTTTAGCTGTATTTCAGATAGTACACTCAGAAAATAATCTGCAGGTTCTGATTCTTTTTTTTCCAGAATGTCTTTTTCAAATAGTCCATAGTTGCCGTGAAGTTCAAGGAAACCCTTACGGAGTTTATGGATAAACGATTTTTTAGCGGAATCAGGGTTTCCTGTACTTATCCCGCTGAAATCAAACCTGAGAATATGATAAGAATTTCTGAGCTCTGTGGTATTTCCCGTCTGCCCGATGTAATACTCTCCAAATAAATCTTCAAATTTCTCCCTGTGCTGAATTCCGTAATAATGCTCAAGCACTGAGAGGAACAATGACTTCCCGAATCTTCGTGGTCTGAGAAAAACTATAAATTTATCACTCAGATCCTCAAGTTTTCTGATGAATTCCGTTTTATCAGCATAAAATGCACCGCTGTAAACCAGATCAGCAAAGTTTGAGGATTTTGATGGTAATCTCTTTGGCATGGTTTTAAATTTTTATTAAGTGTTATTCAATATAAATAGTATGGGTGAAATAAGGTGAGCTGAGGGGGAGCATCGCTCCCCTCACTGATTAATAAGACTTGAGTTTTCTGAACTTCTCGTATGTAAAAAACAGTATCAGTGCAAAACCAAAGAAAAGTACCATGCTTACAACCTGGAATGACTGTGATGTGAACACCTCTGTTAACTTCCCGTAATAGCCGGAGAAGTCAACGGATTCCAGAAGGCTTCCTCCTTCTTTTTTACCGGTATCCAGTGCAGAAATTATAAATCCTGCAAGAACGGAAAACAGAGTAACAAACACCAGTGAAACATAAGTTACAAACCTTCCGGAGCTTACACCTGATTTTATTACTGAAGGCTTTATTTTCTCCATTACGGCAGAGGTAAAATCCTGAGAAACTTCAGGTGTTCCGATATTTCTGAACATTCTATCGGCAGCAGCATAGTTTTCATGGAGCATTCTGCACTCTGCACACTGCCCGAGGTGGAGTTTCATCTCCCTGCTCTCTTCAGCGGTTAGCTCACCTGTCAGCTCCTTAAATAAAAACTCATCGGTAAGATGTGTCATCGTAATTCTCCTTCAAGTTTATTTTGAAGAATAAAATCTTTTAATGATTTCCTTGCTCTGAAAAGCATGACCTTTATATTTGATTCTGTCATGTTCATTATACCCGCAATCTCTTCAATTGATTGTTCCTCGAGGTAAAAAAGAGTCACAACTGCAGAATACTTTGGGGGGAGCTGATTAATAACCTTATTCAGTATCTCTTTCTTTTCACTCAGTTCACCTGAATCTGTCTGACCTGTAAAATACACATTGTCAAGACTCTCAATATCTGTTCTCTCCTTTTCATGTTTCCTCGCTGCAGAACCGATCCTGTTAAGGGCAGTATTGTAAACAATCCGGAAAAACCATGTGGAAAATTTCGATTTTCTGTTAAATCCCGGAAGGTTCTTATAAGCCTTCAGGAAGCAATCCTGCAGCACCTCCTCTGCATCCTCATCATTTCTCAGCATCCTACGCAGCATACCAAATGCTTTATTCTTATATCTGTCAATAAGAAAACGGAAATCTGAATGATTACCGGCCAGAACCGAATCTATAATTTCGAAATCATTTACATTTTTCATATCCATAGAGACATGATAAAGACCGGCGCGGTTACACTTTATGAAGCATTTTATTAAAATTTATACCAGCAGATGATTCCTCCTAAATTACGAAAAAATATTTTTATCATATTGTAACCTGCCCGGTAAAATGCTGTCACAACAGACAAAGATTAAACAAATTTAAGACACTAACCTGAAAGGAGTTCAAAGTGGGAGCCGATGTTCTCGCAGTATTTATTCCGATAACATTTTTTTTTGGTTCAACTGCAATTTTAATTGTTTACCTTTATCTTAAACATAAAGAGAAAGAACTGATCCTGCAGAAGGATTATGAAGCTCAAGAAGTGCTGAGACTTTTTAATACCACAAAAAAAGTCTCCAAATCCACCGCTCTTCTGGTTACAGGCATTCTCTCAATATTCTTCGGTCTTGCATTGGGGGGAGCGATTGCACTGGAGAAAGCAACAAATCAGGCACACTGGGTTCCGATGCTCATTTTTGCCGGCACAGGTCTTGGGTTTGTGGTTGCCCATGTTGTTAAAAGGAAAGTTGAAGCGGCAGACAGACTGAGCGAAAAAAACGAGCAGTAAATAATCTTCCCGAATCCCGTTTAAAATAATTCAGAAGGCCGTCATATAGACAGCCTTTTTTATTTTATTTCTCAGTTTTTCATATTTTCTTCCGCTTACAAATCTTTTTTAGTTATTCACTCGTGGATCATATGTACTTTCTTATTTATGCCGGCTCAGCCGATGTCCCCTTTTCATCAGAATATTTTAAAGCGCTTTTGGAAATCAACAGAAGAAACAATCATAAAATAAATGTTACAGGTATGCTTTTTTTAAGGATGGCAACTTTCTTCAGATGCTTGAAGGGAATAAAGATAAAGTCATAAAACTTTATGATAAAATTTGTCTTGATGAAAGGCATGGCTGCGCTATATTCATTATTGACGGCGAGGATGATAAAAGACAATTTCATTAATGGTCAATGGGGTTCGGAGATATGAACTCGGCAGAAGTTCTTTCAATTCCGGGTTATACAAATTTTCTTAACACTCCTTTTACCCGTGATGAGTTTTCTGCAAATCCGACTGAATGTCAGGAATTATTTTTACTTTTTAAGCAGAATATGAGATGAACAGGCATAAAAAAACCCTGCCGTCAGGCAGGGTTTAAATTCTGATAGCCCTGTAACAGGGTAGTTATTTACAGTTCCTGTGCCTGGAGCCATCTCTCTGCATCAAGAGCAGCCATACAGCCTGTGCCAGCTGCAGTAACGGCCTGCCTGTAATGTTTATCTGCAACATCACCCGCAGCAAAAACACCGTCCACATTAGTATAAGTTGATCCCGGTTTCGTGATCAGGTAACCTGTTTCATCCATGTCCAGGATTCCTTTAAAGAGATCAGTGTTTGGTTTGTGGCCTATTGCTATGAAAATACCGTCTATGGGTTCATCATGCATCTCACCGGTGGCAGTGTTTTTAATTCTCATTGCGGTCACTTTTTTACGGCCGTTTTCATCTTCCTCACCAAGAACTTCATCAATGGTTGAATTGAGCATGAATTTAATTTTCGGGTTCTTTTTTGCCCTGTCAAGCATGATTTTTGAGGCTCTGAATCCCTCTCTTCTGTGAATAAGAATAACTTCTGAAGCAAGATTGGCAAGATAATTAGCTTCTTCCATGGCTGTATCACCTCCGCCCACAACCGCTACCCTCTGATTTCTGAAGAAGAAACCATCGCAGGTTGCGCATGCAGAAACACCCCAGCCCATGTACTTACTTTCGCTCTCAAGCCCAAGCAGTTTTGCGGTGGCGCCTGTGGCAACAATTACTGAATCGGCGGTGAACACTTCATCATAAGACTCAAGCACAAATGGTCTTTTTGAAAAATCGACTTTTGTTATCTCTTTATAAAAACTCTGAGCGCCGAATCTCTGAGCCTGTTTCCTCATTACATCCATAAGCTGCGGGCCCTGAATTCCATGCTCAAATCCGGGATAATTTTCAACTTCTGTGGTTATGGTTAACTGACCTCCCGGCTGCAGACCTTCAAAAATCACGGGGTTAAGATTTGCCCTTCCCGTGTAGAGTGCTGCAGTCAGTCCTGCAGGACCAGACCCTATAATAAAAACTTTATGATGTGACATTATTTCTCCTTTATTCATAAACATTTAATTTCATAAAAGTATGATGTAAATAAAGACATTTCGGTTCAATAAGACAA
>CAYPMQ010000007.1:0-5275 GCA_964411625.1 uncultured Ignavibacteriaceae bacterium | reverse complement strand
CATCAGAGGTCTTCGCAGAGAACTTTTAACCGCACCCGGGTGTGAAAGATGATCCTGTCAGTCTGTTTATTAGTAAATGTAACTGAATTAAAGTTACATTAAATTTTAGAACGGCACCGGATGCAAAAAATCACTTTTAAACAGACAAATCTGTTCTTTTAATAAATTCACAGTTTTTAAGATTGTAAATTATTTCAAATAACACTAATTTAAGTAAAGCTAAACTCACATTTCTTAAACCAAAAAATTCACGGATAAATAATGAATTTTGAGTTCACAGAAGAACAGATTATGATTCAGCAGATGGCTCGTGATTTTGCCCGGGCTGAAATTGCACCTTCCGCTGTTGAAAGGGATTTAACTGCAGAGTTTCCACATGAAATTATAGCTAAAATGGGAGAACTCGGGCTGATGGGCATGATGGTTTCCCCCGATTACGGCGGTGCCGGACTTGATACTATCAGCTATGTGCTTGCAATGGCAGAGATTTCAAAAGTTGATGCCAGCGTCGGTGTTATAATGTCCGTTAACAATTCCCTCGTTTGCTGGGGTCTTGAGCATTACGGCTCTGACTACGTAAAAGAGAAATACCTGACACAGCTTGCGAGCGGTCAGAAACTTGGCGCATTCTGTCTCTCAGAACCTGAAGCAGGAAGTGATGCCACAAATCAGAACACTACTGCCGATAAAGACGGTGATTACTATGTCATAAACGGTATTAAAAACTGGATCACAAACGGCAAAAATGCCGATTATTACCTGGTGATTGCGCAGACAGACAGAGCTAAAGCTCACAGAGGTATCACAGCTTTCCTGGTTGAGAAAGGCACCCCCGGTTTTGAACAGGCTAAAAAAGAAGACAAGCTCGGCATCAGGAGCTCGGATACATGTTCACTGACTTTTGAAAACGTCAGAGTTCCTAAAGAGAATATGGTCTGGGAGGAAGGAAAAGGATTTAATTTCGCCATGGCTACACTTAACGGCGGAAGAATCGGCATTGCGGCACAGGCGCTCGGTATTGCAGAGGCCTCACTTGAAGCTGCTCTTAAATATTCAAAACAGAGAAAATCTTTCGGTACCGAATTAATAAATCATCAGGCAATTCAGTTTAAGCTCGCCGATATGGCAGTTAAAGTTGATGCCGCAAGATTGCTTATTCTGCAGGCAGCCGCACTCAAAGATGCAAATAAACCCTTCGTGAAAGAAGCAGCCATGGCTAAACTGTATGCATCAAAGATTGCTGTTGACTGCGCACTTGAAGCAATACAGGTTCATGGCGGATATGGTTACGTCAGAGAGTATCTCGTTGAGAGATTCCTCAGGGATGCCAAGATTACCGAAATTTATGAAGGAACATCAGAAATTCAGAAGATAGTTATTGCGAGAGAGCTTCTGAAATCTATATCCTGATTTTTTGAATTCATAATAACATTATCAAGCGCCTGATCGTAAAAATCCGGCGCTTATTTTTTATATGCAAAGATAAAAAGAAAACTGATGAAGCTGATAACAGCACTGATCATACTTTTATCCGTTAGATTCGAAATATCTGCCCAGCCCGAAACTGAGATCTGGGGGGAGAAAAAGTATGAATATGCCTTCAGAGATCACAGGCATCGTGATTACACCCTTTCAAATGAGAGTGCAGTTTCAATTCTCCCAAAGCTCGTGCTCATGGGATACTGGTTCTTCATATCAGACCCTGACGGTGATAAATGCCGGTTTGAGCCCTCCTGTTCGTCTTTCATGGCACAATCAATCAAAAAGTACGGAATTATCTATGGCACACTTATGGGTGCTGACAGGCTTCTGAGAGATACAAATACCCTTAATGACACCCAAAATTATAAGATTATCATAAATAGCCGCTATTTTGACCCGCCCGAAAAATATGCACCCTGAAATGCTCACCTCCCGGTTTTTTCGTTTGTGGCGTCCCGCAGTTTTACTTCTGATTTTTTTCAGCGCCATAAGCTTTGCACAACTGCCGAATGATTACTGCTCTGATATAAACATACTCCGGTTTGCAGACCACCTGTTTAAAGAATCAGATTATCTGCGCGCTTCAATGGAGTATAAACGGCTGGAGAACTCTCCGCTATGGGGTGATTCCCTTCTGATGCGTTGGGGGCTTGCACTTATGAACACCGGCAGATTTGAAGAGGCAGGTTACCGGTTCAGATCAGTAAGCGGCAGAGAATATGAACCTCATGCAGATTATTATTACCGTTACGGCAATCTCCTTTCACCCGGAAGCATGCCCCCGCCCAGAGGATTATCGGAATATGAACTTTCTGATCAGCCGGTTTTCCTGCGCCTGAAATATCTTACCCTGCTGATTCTCGTTAGAGATACTGAAATTCCTGAAAATCCGGGCGTTTTTAATGAAGAGAATCAGAAACGCCTTGTGAAAATATATAAACATAATAAATCTCCCGACTACAAAAGCCCGCTGGCAGCAGCTTTGTTTTCCGCAGTTGTGCCCGGCAGCGGAAAAATCTACACAGGCTTTTACAGCGACGGATTTGTATCACTTCTCATGACCGGGCTAATGGCATATCTTTCCTATGACAATTTTAAGTCTGAGAACAACATCAGAGGATGGATATTCGGAGGGGTGGCTGCATTTTTCTATGGCGGTAATGTTTACGGCTCATGGGCGTCCGCGGTGGTTTATAACCGCAATTCAGATGAGCAGATAAAACGGATTATTGATGACCTTCTCTATTCCGATGAAATCCGAAATCCGGAAGGTCTGGAGATAATCAGATGATAAATATGTTTCTAATCATCTGCATTCTTTCATCAGGAATGCTAAAACTTTCAGCACAGGATCCTGAAACTCAGTTAAATCTTGCAGACTCACTTATGAATGCCGGAAATCTTTTTCAGGCCGTTACCGAGTATAAACGCCTTCTCTTTTTTGATATTAATGGAAAATATGCTTATACGGCTTATATGAATATCGGGAAATGTTATAAAGCCGGAGGATATTTTGCAAATGCAAAAAAATATTTCCTCTCCTCTGCCAGATCGGCAAAAGAACCCGCTGATGCATTCAGACCCTCAATCGAATACGCCCGTGTTCTGATTCTCGAAAAAAACTTTCTGCAGGCACGTGAAAAGTTATCTCTTTTACAGAAATCTTTCAAAGGAACTGCCGAAACTGAAGAAATAAATTTCTGGACGGGCTGGACATACTTCTTCGAAAGAAATACCGCAAAGGCTGCAGAACATTTTGAACTTGCGGGTGACCGGGGTAAAATCATCAACAGGTATCTTGCAGAATTCGATAAAGAATCTCTTGATGAAAATCTTGCTCAGGTGCTCTCTTATGTGATACCGGGGGCGGGTCAGATTTATGCGGGTGAATACCTCAGCGGACTCATTTCTCTGGCATGGACAGCCGCAGGGATTTACTGGAGTGTAACCTCTTTTGCAGAAGAAAGAGTTTTAGACAGTTTTTTTAACGGTTATTTCGTATTTTTAAGATTCTATGCAGGAAATTTACAGAACAGCAGAAAATTTGCCGAAGATAAAAATAATCTCCTGCTGAATTCATATCTCAAAGAAATTGAAAATAATTATAAAGGACTTTTACCTTGAAAGTAACAGACCAGTTAATCTGGGAACTCTCAAATAAAGCCATTTCGGAACTTGGTGTTAACGCCACCCCCGAGAATATCAAAAAATATGTCGAAAATCAGATTGCTCACTTAAATGCAGGGTCAACCGATGCATCCGCTGAGAAAGTAATGGGGAGGATCATTCTCACATCTTTCGGGCTGAACAGACCGGGAGTTGTGGCTAAAATTTCGACCTGCCTGGCAAATCTCAACTGTGATCTTCAGGATATCTCCCAGAAAATCATGCAGGAATTCTATACCCTGATTATGATGGTTGATATCACTAATTCCCCGAAAAATTTCCGCGAAATTCATGACGAACTTGATAAAGTTGCGGCAGAGATGAATGTTAAAATTTACATTCAGCACGAAGATATTTTCGCTTACATGTTCCGTATATAACAGAATATCAGACAGGTTATAAAATGAATTTCGAGTTTGAAGAAATATTAGAAACCATAAGAATGACGGAAATCGAGCATTTCGATATCCGTACCGTCACAATGGGAATAAACCTTAAAGACTGTATAGACAGAAACGTAAACATCACCTGCAACAAGATTTATGACAAGATTACAAGACTTGCAGGTAAGCATGTTGAAAATGCAAAGTTTATTGAGAAGAAATACGGCATTTCAATTGCAAATAAAAGAGTCTCGGTAACCCCAGTCTCACTTATAGGTGATTGCTTTACTGCTGAAGAATACTTAAAAATAGCTGAAGCCCTTGATAAAGCCGCTTTTGAAATAGGAATAGACTACATTGCAGGTTACTCTGCTCTGGTGCAAAAAGGCATGACTAACGGAGAGCGTGAATTCCTTAAATCGATACCCTTGGCACTCTCAACAACAAAAAAAGTTTGCAGCAGTGTCAACATAGGTTCAACAAAAGCCGGAATCAACATTAATGCAATTAAAATAATGTCTGATGCAATTAAAGAAACAGCCTACCTTACACGCGATGATCTTTCAATAGGGTGCGCAAAACTGGTTGTTTTCTGTAATGCCGTTGAAGATAATCCGTTTATTGCGGGAGCATTTCACGGGGTTTCCGAAGCTGAGGCAGTTGTTAATGTTGGAATCAGCGGACCGGGTGTTGTGCTTAATACAATCAAAGCAAACCGTGATGTCGATTTCCAGACTCTTGCAGAGGCAATCAAAAAGACGGCATACAAAATTACCCGGGCGGGTGAACTGATCGGAAGAAAAGTTGCTGAAAGAAACGGAGTTGAGTTTGGAATTGTTGATATATCATTAGCTCCCACACCTGCCGAGGGCGATAGCGTTGGTGATATCCTCGCTGCTATGGGGCTGGAAGATGTTGGCGCTCCCGGAACAACAGCCGCACTTGCTATGCTTAATGACTCTGTTAAAAAAGGCGGGCTTATGGCAAGTTCATCAGTCGGTGGACTCAGCGGCGCTTTTATTCCCGTGAGTGAAGATCAGGGAATGATCAGGGCAGTGGAAAAAGGATATCTCTCACTTGAGAAACTTGAAGCAATGACAGCCGTCTGTTCTGTGGGTCTTGATATGGTTGCAGTACCCGGAGATACTCCCTCAGAAACCATTGCGGGAATCATTGCCGATGAGGCAGCAATCGGGATGATAAATCACAAGACAACCGCTGTAAGGATTATCCCTGTTTATGGC
>CAYPMQ010000006.1:0-27993 GCA_964411625.1 uncultured Ignavibacteriaceae bacterium | reverse complement strand
GGCAGTGGGCGCTCGGCAAAATTAATGCCTACGATGCGTGGAATATAACACAGGGTGAGGATTCTGTCGTAATTGCTATAATTGATACCGGAATAGATTATCTTCATCCCGACCTTTCCTCAAAAATCAATATTAACAGGGGAGAAAACGGAACAGATAGTCAGGGCAGGGATAAAAGAACCAATGCCATTGATGATGATAATAACGGCTTTATTGATGACTACATGGGCTGGGATTTTACTGACAGGGCGGGGTTTCCTTTTGATACCACCGGAGGGGATTATCTCGACTGGGATAATGACCCTATGGATGAAAACGGATTTTCTCATGGCACTGCATGTGCAGGTATAATCGGTGCTCAGACAAATAATATTTCGGGAATAGCCGGCGTGGCACCTAATATCAGGCTTATGAATCTGAGAGCATTTGATCCCGTGGGGTATGGTGAAGAGGATGATGTAGCTGCGGCTATTCTTTATGCTGTTTCTAATAATGCAAAAGTAATCTCTATGAGTTTCGGGGATTATTCATTTTCTTATGTGCTCCGGGATGTTATTCGTTATGCATACAGCCGCGGGGTTGTTCTTGTGGCGAGCGCAGGTAATTCAAACTCTGCAGAGCCTCATTATCCATCAGGTTATTCTGAGGTTATATCGGTCGGCAATTCAACACAGGAGGATGTTCCTTCATCGAGTTCAAATTACGGTTCAACTCTTGACCTTATGGCACCGGGCACAGGTATTATTACAACCTACAGGAATAATCTCTATTCCGAATTCAACGGCACTTCGGCTGCGGCACCTTTTGTGGCAGCGGCGGCCGGTCTGATCTTATCAGAAGGAAATTTCACGAACGATGAGGTAAAACAAATAATAAAAACCAGTACTGATGATATCGGAGCTCCCGGGTGGGATCTCAGAACAGGTGCAGGCAGGTTAAATATTGAAAGAGCTTTGAGGGTTCTTTCTCCCTCTATTGTTAAATTTGATTATCCTAAGCAGGATCTGGCAAAGAAAAATGATACTCTTAATATTTCTGCAACAATTTTAAGCGCCTACTTTGTTTCTTACTCACTTCAGATCGGTATCGGATCTAATCCGGATAACTGGCAGACTCTCATAAATAAAGCCACTAACCAGGTATCAGGATCAGTTATATTAAATTACGATCTGCAGCAATATGTTACAGATACTACGCTTACCTTCCGGCTTGTTGTAGAACAAACCAACGGTCTGACAGCTGAAGAACGGGTGAATATTCATATACTGAATAAAAAACCTGAAGCAGAGCTGATATCTTTATTCCCGGCTTATTACGGCGAAAAACAGACCATTCTGGCGGCTGCCTATACAAGCCAGCCGTGTTATATAAACCTCTGCTACAGGAAGCAGGGGACTTCAGAGTTCAGATACATTACTCTTGACGGCTTTACAATTAATAATAAATTCGTGAAAAATTATCACTACGGATTTGTACCGGGCAATGAGATTGATTTCAACTCTGTGTATGAAGTTTATCTTGAGGCGGTCAATCTGGCAGGCGAAAAAACCGTAATAAATGATAATGGAAATTACTTCATGGTCAGCACTAAGAATTTCTTCAGCCTGCAGCCAGGTACCGAAAAAAGTTACACTCTTCCCCCCGGTTCTTTATTTGACAAGGTAATAACACTCCCTGACGGTAAAAACGGGGTTTTCCTAAGAGAAGATCTCACTCCCGAAATATCCAGACTCTTTACTTATGAGAATGGTGTATTTTCAAACAGTCCCGATGATACCCTTAAAAATAAAATACTTAAGGATCTTGCTGATATTGATTCAGACGGGAGGCAGGATCTGCTTACTCTCTGGTCTTATACAGCTTTTTTATATAAGCAGAGCAGTGCCACTGTTCCAAGATTTGATCTCAGGTTCAAGGCAGATACATCTTTCTTCTGGCCCGTCGGAGTATTTGACCTTGAAGGAAACGGCACGAAACAGCTTCTCACAATTATAAACGATACAACAGTTGCAGTTTTTGATATAGGAACGGATTTCACACTGACCTATCGCACCAGATTTTACAATTCGTCTGATTACGGATTCGGTGGTAATTATATCAATTCCCCGAATGCACTTCTTACTGACTCTGATAAAAACGGTAAAAATGAAATCTGGATGATCGATACCGATGGTGACATTCTTATCTTTGATGTAAATTCTGTTCAGGATATCCGGCTTAGAACTGTCATAAACACAGGATTTTACAGCTCATCACAGTATATGAGCGCGGGTGATTTCAATGGTGACGGAAAAGATGAGATTGCTGTTATCCTTCAGTCAATTGATGAAATTGATATTGCTCCTTATTACAGAGTCGCAATATTCAGGCTTAACAATAATTCAGTGGATTTCCTTTTTGATAACGGATTCGTGAATCCGGCAAATGAGTACCGTTCATCATACCAAAAGGTCAGCAATTCAATTAAAATGAGTGATGTTGATAATGATGGCAAATCTGATCTGGTGCTGTTTATTTTCCCTTATGCCTATATCATTAAACATGATGCTTCAGAAGGTTACAAAATAACGGCATTTAATGAAAATATTAACTCTAACACCGTTCTTATTTCTGACTTCGACGGCAACGGACTGAAAGAGATAGCCTTCCCTTATAAAAATGTCATAAAGTTCAGGGAAATGAGTAACTCCTCAATAACGACTACCCCGTCAAATCTGAGGGGTTTCAGCGTTTCAGGAACTCATATTAATCTGACCTGGAATTCAGAAAATCTCAGATTTTATATTTATAAGGGTACTTCTTCCGATAATCAGATTCTATACGATTCAGTTACAACCTTCAGTTATGCAGATGCAAATGTAGTGCTTGGCAATACTTATTATTACTCTGTTGCATCAGTTTCCCCTTCAGCAGATATTTCTGTACGTACGCCCGTGATAAGAGTAGTGCATCACCCTGAAACCAAACTTGACAAAGTTACTGCTGTGAGCACTAATTCAGTCGAGATTAGTTTTACAGGGAGTATGAATAAAACCATTCCGTTCCTGGAATCTGTTTTTATTAAAAATCTTCAGAATAATCATACAATATATCCCAACTCAATCTCAGCAAGAACTGAAAAATCATATCTCGTATCATTTTCTGAACAGCTTCAGAATGGCAATTATCTCCTGAGTTTTAACAGTCTGACTGATTTGTACGGATCACCAATTAAAGACACTTCGCTCGCTTTCACATTCTCGGGAATAGTTGCTTCACAGGAATTTTACATCAGATCATTTGAACTTACCGATCCTTACACAATCAGGATTGAATTTAATCTTGAAGTTGATGAAAACTCTGCCCGGAATACTTCTAATTATCAGTTTGAACCCTCTAATAATGTTAATGACGTTACAGTTAATCCTTTAAATAAAAAGATCATTATTCTCAACCTTAAGGGTAACAAACCCGTGGGAGCCATTGGAAGAGAATACAGACTTACGGTGAAAAATCTTACATCAAGTACTCAGACGGGAGGAATCTTAATAAGAAGCGGAGCGGGAGCATCAATAGTTCTTACAGGATATGCTGAAAATCTTGAAGGCATTTATGTTTATCCAAATCCCGTAAACACTTCTAAAAATAATAACTTAACCTTTGCAGGCCTGCCGCGCAAGGCTGAAGTTCTGATTCTGAATCTTCAGGGGGAGAAATTGATAACTCTATCTGAATCAGATGGTAACGGTGGTATTACTTGGAATCTGAGGGATCAGTTCGGAACAGATGTACCATCAGGTATCTATCTTGCAAGAGTTGTTATGCTTGATGACTCCGGCAGTGAAAGAGAAAACAGAATCATTAAATTTACGGTAGTTAGATGATTGAAAATTTTTCCAAAAATCTTTTTACAGTCAGCAATCTGCTAAGTTTCAGCAGGCTTTTGATTGCGATACCTCTGTGGTTTCTGATGCCTGAAATTGACAGAACCGAAATAAAAATAACCGTTATGGTAATGATCTTAATTGGTGCCGTAACCGATTTTCTTGATGGTTATCTGGCAAGGAAATTAAATCAGGTCTCTGAACTTGGTAAAATTATTGATCCTCTTGCCGATAAAATCTCGGTTGCAATTGTTGCGGTCAGACTATACGGGCTTGGCATGCTCAATGCATGGCTGTTCTGGTCAATCATTCTCCGTGATATTTTAATTATTGCAGGCGGAATTTATATATCAGGTAAAATTAAAAACGTCACGCCTTCAAATATGGTTGGCAAAGTAACTGTCACCATAATTGCACTTTACCTGGTGAGTATTATGCTTGGTACCGCTCCGGGTAATCTTTATCATGATATTCTTTTATACGCTTCGTTTGGGGCTATAATTATATCGTTTTCATTATACACTTATACAGCATTAAAGAAATTAAAAGATGTCAATATTCAAAAACATAAAGTTTGATAAACTTATCAGCGGTCTATCAAAGACACGCGATAAAATTGTAAACAAAATTACCGAAACAGTTACAGGCAAGGCAGTTCTTGATGATCTCACAATTGAGGAACTGGAAGAAGTGTTAATCACTTCTGATATGGGTGCGGAGTTAAGTTTCAGAGTGATAGAAGAAACAAGAAGGAGAGTGAAAAGTTCTTCAGACCGCAGCAACACCAAACTTATTGAAACTGTAAAAGAAGTTCTTAAGGAAACTCTCAGAACTTCTACCAGAAACTATGATCCCGATATTGCTTCATACAAGCCCTATGTTATTCTCATTGTTGGAGTTAACGGTGCGGGTAAAACCACCACTATAGGCAAACTGGCTCATAATTTCAGACAATCCGGTCTCAGTGTTCTCATAGGCGCTGCCGATACTTTCAGGGCAGCAGCTAATGACCAGCTGGAAATATGGGCTCAGCGGGCAGGTGTTGATATTATCCAGATTAAAGGAACGGGTGACCCTTCAGCCGTCGCCTTTGAGACAGTTGATTCTGCGATCAAAAGAAATGTTGATGTTGTAATGATTGATACAGCGGGAAGACTTCATACAAAAACGAATCTTATGGCGGAACTGAAGAAGATAAAATCGGTTATTAAAAAGAAACTGGATTATGCCCCAAACGAAATATTCCTCGTGATTGACGGAAACACAGGACAGAATGCCCTCGTACAGGCAGAAGAATTTTCAAAAGCTACCGAACTAACAGGACTGATTGTCACTAAACTTGATGGAACCGCAAAAGGCGGAGTTATATTTCAGATTTGCTCTAAACTTAAGATTCCGGTAACCTACATAGGTGTGGGAGAAGGAATCGAAGATCTTCAGAATTTTGATCTTAATCTCTATATTGATGCAATGCTTACACCCGGAAATCAGGGAAGTTTATCTTGAAATGCACCTTCATTATAAATCCGATGGCATCAGCCGGAAAATCTCTCAATATATTTGAGAAGGTAAGACCATTAATTGATGCAGCCGGAATAAAATATGAAGAACATTTTCCTGCGTCTAAGGAGGAACTGATTACCGTAGTCAGACATCATAATGATGAAAATACATCAGTGATTTCTGTTGGTGGTGATGGTACGGTAAACACAATTCTCAATGCAGTATATCCCGATATCAGATTCACGCTTGGAATTATACCCGCTGGTTCAGGGAATGATGCTGTTAAGAACAATGGCATACCCAAAAATCCCGAAACTGCGGTCAAAGCGGTTGCTGCGGGAAACACCAAGGAAATAGACCTCGGAGAGATTGAGGTCGTAAATAATAGCGGTGTGTATAAAAAGTATTGTTTTATCAATTCATTTGGCTGCGGATTCGATGCTTTCGTGGCAAATCTGAACAATAAAAGCAGAATACTTCCGGGGCTGGCAGGATACCTTCTGTCTGTGTTCAGATCTCTCAGATATTATGAGTCATTTAACCTTGTCAGCAGATATGATGACACCACAATTAATGGCAAAACGCTGCTGTTGGCTATCGGGAACGGGAAATTTTCAGGCGGCGGATTTCTCCTGACACCCGGAGCAGTTAATAATGATGGAATACTTCAGGTCTGTCATATAAGTGATATTCCTGTTTCAAAAATTCTTACATCACTCCCGAAAGCTCTTACCGGAGCTCATGTAAAGCTGCCCGGAGTTAAAGTGATAAATACAAGACAGGGTGAACTGCTATTTTCTGAGCCTGTCTTTTATCAGATTGACGGTGAATGCAACGAAGTTATGGTTAGTAAAATATTTTTTAAGATCTCTGATATAAAACTGAAAATTTTAACCTGAGTTTATTATGTTTGGCAATAGAAGAAAACCTAAAAGCTTTGAATACATACCCAGATTTTATGATCCTGCGAAAGACCCTGAAGAAAAAAAGAAGAAGAGGCTCGGCTTCAGATCTGTGATCCGTGAAACCAAATCCCGCAGGAGAATCAACCCCTATTTCACAATAATTCTGCTGATTATCCTCTTTCTGATATACATGCAGCTCTCAAAATTAAGCAATTAATAATAATAAAAGGAAATTCTGTGAAGTTATTTCTCAGCATAACATTGCTTTGTCTTTTTTATCTCTCAGCAAATATAACCGGTCAGGTTCTGACTCAGGAACTGCCTCTGAACAAAGACTTTAAAGTCGGTACACTTCAGAACGGAATCACATATTTTATCAAACAGAATAAAAAACCTGAAAACAGGGTTGAATTAAGACTCGTAGTAAACGCCGGTTCAATACTTGAAGAGGAAGACCAGAAGGGTCTGGCGCATTTTGTTGAGCATATGTGTTTTAACGGAACAAAAAATTTTCCGGGAAATAGTGTGGTTGATTTCCTTGAATCGATAGGCATGGAATTCGGACCCGATATCAATGCCTATACATCATTTGATGAGACAGTTTATATGCTTCAGCTTCCTGCAGATAGTTTAGAATTACTCAGAAAAGGCTTTATGATACTTTCTGACTGGGCTCACAATGTGACATTCGAAGGGAGTGAAATTGATAAGGAAAGGGGAGTGGTGATTGAGGAATGGCGACTTGGAAGAGGCGCCGAGGCAAGAATTAATGACAAGCAGATACCTGTGATCTTTCACAATTCCAGATATGCGCAGAGACTTCCTATCGGTACAAAAGAATCACTCGAAACATTTAAACATGAAAGACTTGTCGATTTTTATAAAACCTGGTACCGTCCGGATCTGATGGCCGTAGTGGTTGTCGGTGACATTTCGGCTCAGCAGGCAGAATCCCTGATAAATGAATATTTCAGTGCCATTCCTTCATCCATAACCGCAACTTATCCCGAAAGAAAGTATTACGGCGTACCGGGGCACAAAGATACCCTGATTTCGATCGAAAAAGATAAGGAATTGACAGGAACAAGCATTCAGATTCTAACAAAACTAAATGCAAACCGTTTCAATACTTACAATGACTACAGAACCAGGCTGCTGAACGAATTTTATACAATGATGCTGAATCAGAGACTTTTTGAACTTTCACAGCTTCCCGAGCCGCCTTTTAAGTATGCTGCCTCAGGATATTATAACTATACCAAAGACCTTGACTTTTTTGGAGCAGGGCTCTCAACTGAAGACAATAAAGCAATCAGCGGATTCGAAACCTTGCTGATTGAATTTGAAAGAGTCAAAAAATTAGGTTTTACGGCATCTGAATTTGACAGGGTTCTCCGACAGAATATCGCTAATATGCAGAATTATTATAATGAACGTGGTAAACTGGAATCATCATACTGGATTGACGGTCCTACAGGATATTTCCTTAAAGGAGATAAATTTCTTGATCCGGAAACCGAACATGATGTTTTCAATCAGGTTCTCACTACAATAAATCTTGAGGATATAAATCAGTTAAGTGAACGTTTTTTTATTGATTCGAACTTTGTGGTGCTTGTTTCTTATCCGGATAAGGAAGGTATTTCAGATATCACTCCTGAAATGATTAAGAATGTTTTCAAAAAGGTAAAAAATACACCTGTTGAAGGTTACTCTGAAGAAGTTACAGATAAACCGCTTCTGGCCGAAAAACCTGGGGGTAAAGGTATAAAACTTGAAGAAAAAGTTGAGGGTACGCCTCTTAAAAAACTAACTCTGCACAATGGCGTAACGGTTTATTATCAGAAAACGGATTTCAAGAATGACGAAGTGATTTTTTATGCGTTCAGTAAGGGAGGTCTGTCACTCACAGACACATCAAACTACAAGTCTGCTCAGGTTGCGGCTTCAGTCATAACACGCTCAGGTCTTGGTGATTTTACTGAAGTACAGCTGGATAAAAGACTTGCCGGTTCAATAGTATCCGTTTCACCATGGATTAATTCATATTACGAGGGGTTCTTCGGTAGCAGCTCCGTTAAAGACCTGACCACACTTTTTGAGCTTACTTATCTTTATTTCACAGCACCAAGAAACGATAAAAATGCATTCAGTTCTTTCATTACAAAGCTTAAATCCAATCTTGAAAACAGAGGTGCTGATCCGGGTCAGATTTTTTCTGACACCATAACAGTCACCATGTCGGGTTACAGTCCCTTTTCTTATCCGCTCAGTTTATCGGATGTTCCTGCCATAGAATTGAATGACTGCTATAATTTTTATAAAGAGAGATTTGCTAATGCCGCCGACTTTTCATTTTTGTTTATCGGAAGCTTCAGTGAAGACACCCTTAAACTATTAGCTGATAAGTATTTAAGCTCTCTCGGCTCAACTAACGAAAAAGAAAATTTCAGAAACCTTGGCATTAAATTTCCGAATGGCAATATAAAGAAAACTGTAATTAAGGGTCTGGAAGAGCAGGCGAGTCTAAGCATTTTTGTACCGGGTTATTTTGAGTATTCAGTAAAAGAGGAATATTATCTCAGCGCCCTCGGTCAGGCACTTGACATACATTTCAGGGAACTGATTCGTGAAGGTGAAGGCGGGGCTTACAGTCCTTCAGTTGCCGTCAGCACCCAGAAATATCCTGATTCAAAGTACTATTTCAATATCAGCTTTGGTACTAACCCTGACAAAATCGAATATTATGTAAACCTGATTAAGGAAGAGATCTGCAAACTGAGTCAATCCGGGATTGACAGCATTCTGGCTGCAAAGGTTAAAGAGATAAACCTGAAATCAAGAGAAACTGCCCTTAAGGATAACGGTCAGTTAATGAGGATGTATCTTGGTTACCTTATGGAAGATGAAAATCCGTCAATTATAAGCACTTTTGACACGGTAATTAACTCTGCAACTTCTGAAGTACTGACCGCAATAATGAGGAAGTATATAAACACAGATAATTTTATTGTTTTTGAACTGATCCCTGAAAAGAATTAATATTTGATCGGAGGCGGGTCTTAAAACGGTCTGCCTCATGAATCAGATTTTGATGTAATTATTTTATA
The DNA here is from genome assembly GCA_964411625.1 of uncultured Ignavibacteriaceae bacterium. Taxonomy (GTDB): domain Bacteria; phylum Bacteroidota; class Ignavibacteria; order Ignavibacteriales; family Ignavibacteriaceae; genus JABWCA01. The sequence continues at coordinate 18,612 of CAYPMQ010000006.1, read as the reverse complement.
GTATTATCGTACTGATTTGATTTCATGAAGGGCTGTACTAAAAGTCGGGCAGAAAAATGCTGAGAATATCTGATTCTCAAGAAAAACATGGAAATAAAGACAAAATATCTTAGTTTACATAATATACATTATAGGAATATTTCCGATGAAAGTTAAGGAAGTGGGATTCCGGGCATTTAATCAACCGATTGAAAGATCTGCCGAGTTTTCCCTCAGATAAAGCTCATTCTGATAGTTCCTGAGTATTTTATTCCTTGTGATGATTCCTGTATATTGACGGCTTTCTGCAGAATATACAGGCAGGTAATCCAGATAATAATTTTCCATTTTTCTAAGAGCTTCTTCACAATCAGCTATATCAAAAACCCTTATAACATCCTTTGTAAAAAAGTCACCAGCCACGAGAAATTCTTTGATTGCTGCGGTATCCCTATCCAGCAGCGTGCTTCTGATATCTTCTAAAGATATCTTGCCGCATATCTGACCATATTCATTTTTTACTAGTAAGGTGTCAAACCTGGCTTCTCTCAGTTTTTCGACGATAGTATCATAAGGATCATGAATATTAATCAGGACATCACCCGGTTCAATCATTCCTCTTACCGGCATACTCTTTAATAATGATGTTTTCCTTCCATAAATATCTATGCCTTTACCTTCCTTATCAAATTTCAGTGTATAAAGCGAACCCTTGATATATGCCCTTGAAATAAAATTGGCAATAATAATTGTCAGCATAAGAGGAAGGATAATCTTATAGTTATTTGTGATCTCAAATACCATTATAAGAGCCGTCAGTGAAGCATTGGTAGTTCCTGCTACAACTCCGGCCATCCCAACCAGTGCGTATGCGCCCGGTGAAACCTGAAGTTCGGGAAAAATAAGATTAATTACCTGACCAAAAGCACCTCCTAACATTGCTCCCGTAAACAGACTCGGTGCAAATGTTCCGCCGTTACCTCCGCTGCCGATAGTAAGTCCTGTTGCAATGGGTTTAAGGAATATCATCATCACCAGAACCCATAGCGCTTCAGTGTTATAGAGTGAACGGTCAATAAGTGAATAGCTGTAACCATAGATATCAGGGAAAAACAATCCGATAATACCTACTCCCAGTCCTCCCAGCATCGGAAGAAAATACTTTGGAATCTTTTTGATACGGTCAAATTTCTCATCAATCCAGAGAAAAACCCTGATAAAGTACACAGATGTGAAAGCGGCCAGAACCCCTAAAATCAGGTAGAAAAAGAGCTCATAGGTGGAATTAAGCTGATATTTAGGAACCTGGAAAGCAGGTTCATCACCTATAAATGTCCTTGAAATTACTGTACCGAAGACTGATGCAATAATGATGGGTGAAAAAGATTTGGCATTAAAGGTTCTGAGGATTATTTCCATGGCAAATAAAGCCCCGCCTAAAGGCGCATTAAATGCAGCTGAAAGTCCGGCAGCAGCGCCGCAGCCTACCAGGATTTTAAGTTTATCCTGAGGTACTTTAAGAATCTGACCGAATGCGGAGCCTATGGCAGAACCAATCTGAACTATAGGTCCTTCTTTACCCCCTGCCCCTCCTGTGCCCAAACTCAGTCCGGACTGAATAATCTTTAGTATAGAGACATTCCATTTGATATAGCCACCGTTCGAGGCAACAGCCTGGATAACACTTGGTATCCCCTCCCCCTTTTTCCCCCGTTCAAAGTATTTGTTAAGAAGCCCGACAAGCAGACCACCAAGTGCAGGTATAAGTAATATATAAACAGCAAATGGAGTAAACCTCAGATCAAGGATAGAATTATGTCCGATAAAGTGAGCAGGAAGAATGAAAAAGAGGTCAAAAACGAGTTCAATAGAGGCATCAAATAAAACCGCACCAAATCCGCATAAAATACCGGTAATTGCTCCCATAATCAGCAATCCGCTTTCCTGCGTAAACGAGAGCTTATTTACAATGTAATCATAGGCGCTCCTTATGCTGAGGAGCGCCTTTGCAGTTAACTCATGAAGTTTCCTTAAATCCGGAAAAATAAACTTAATATTTATAGAAACCTTCACCGGATTTTCTGCCCAGTTTTCCGGCTGCAACCATCTTTTTCAACAGCGGACATGGTCTGTATTTAGGATCATTGAAACCATTATACAACACTTCCATGATTGCGAGACATACATCCAGACCAATAAAATCCGCCAGGGTCAGGGGTCCCATTGGATGGTTCATACCGAGTTTCATCACAGTATCTATATCTTCTTTCGAAGCTACCCCCTCATAAAGGGCAAAAATTGCCTCATTAATCATAGGCATCAGAATCCTGTTAGAGATAAAACCGGGATAATCATTAACCTCAACCGGAACCTTATCCAGAGCCATTGTCGCTTCTTTTATTGCTGTATAAGTTTCATCTGACGTGGAATAGCCTCTGATAATTTCAACCAGCTTCATTACAGGAACCGGATTCATAAAGTGCATACCTATAAATTTATCCTTACGGCAGACTGCACTAAGTTCAGTAATTGATATTGAGGAAGTGTTTGAAGCAAATATGGCTTCGGGTTTTATTAATGTCTCTAACTCCTTGAATATAGACTGTTTAACAGCTTTATCCTCATAGACTGCTTCAATAACAAGATCTGAATCAGCAGGGGTATTAGAGATACCGGTAACAGAACTGATATTAACCATTGCGGTGTTCTTCTGTTCTGTTGTTATAGTCTCCTTTTTAACCATTCTTTCCAGATTAGATTCGATACTTTTAATTGCCCTGTCTATAAGAGCCTGATTAAGTTCAACCAGGGTTACAGAAAAATTCTTCAGTGCGAAAACGGTGACAATTCCGTTGCCCATTGTACCGCCACCAATAACTGCGACTTTTTTAATCATACTTACCTTTCTCTCTCAGCAATTATTTACTATAATTTTTAACTATTAAAGCTGAAGCTTCACCGCCGCCAATACACAATGATGCAAGACCAAATTCCGTGTTTCTTCTTTTCATTTCATAGATAAGTGTAGTGAGAATTCTGGCACCGCTGGCTCCGATAGGATGACCCAGAGCTATAGCACCACCATTTACGTTTACATTGTCAGGTGTTAAACCAACAAGTTTATTTACTGCCAGTGATACAACCGCAAAGGCCTCATTAATTTCATATAAACCAATATCTGTCTGAGTAAGTCCTGCTTTTTTGAGAACCTTCAGGATAGCATCTGCAGGAGCTATCGTGAACTCTATCGGAGCTCTTGCTGCAGAACTCTGAGCAACAATCTCAACAAGCGGAGTATAACCAAGTTCAAGTGCTTTTTCTTCTGACATCACAAGAAGAGCAGCAGAACCGTCATTCAGGTTGGAAGCATTAGCTGCGGTAACAATACCATCTTTATCAAAGGCAGGTTTGAGTTTTGGCATTTTCTCGAAATTGACTTTTTCAGGATCTTCATCTGAATCAACAATAACATCACCGGTTTTTGATGAAACATTAACGGGAATAATCTCATCTCTGAATCTTCCTTCCTTCTGAGCCGCAATTGCACGCATGTATGAATTAGTTGCATACTCATCAACTTGCTCCCGTGTCAGGCTGAAATCTTTTGCACACGCTTCAGCGCAGTTACCCATATGCATATTGTTATAAACGTCCCAAAGTCCGTCAAGCAACACTGAATCGTAAATCTGGCCGTGACCATATTTAAATCCGTTCCTTGCTTTGGTCAGAAAATATGGTGCATTACTCATACTCTCCTGACCTCCTGCAATAACAATATCTGCATCTTCGGTCTGTATTGCCTGTGCAGCAAGCATAACTGCTTTGAGTCCTGAACCACACATTTTATTAATGGTAAGAGTTTCAGTCTTATCAGGTAGTCCGGCATATATTGCAGCCTGTCTTGCCGGTGCCTGACCTTGTCCGCCCATCAGAACGTTGCCCATAATAACTTCATCAATCAGATTTTTATCAATGCCAGACTGTTCAACCAGAGCTTTGATAACAAAACTTCCCAGCTGTCCGCTTGAGAAGGAGCTCAATTTTCCACCGAAGGCTCCTATAGCGGTTCTTTTTGCATGGGTGATAACAACTTTTCTCATTTCTAAATCCTCTCTTATAGTATGTTGAATTCAGTGGTCTGAAGAGAATTATCTGTAACTGAAGCCAGTTCAAACATTAACTTCATAAAAATAATATTAATATTTACGTTGTTTTCATTGTACCGGTAAAGTGCACTTTCAAGTTTCTGAGAAACCTCATGTAAAGATGCATCCGGAAATTTTGCGTAAAACTTTGAAAATGTATCTGAATACTCCCTGTAAAACACAGGTTCCCTGCCGTTAATGTAGTTATAATATTCTTTAATCCACTTCAGCACCATCCGTATGATAAGCGGGATCAAAGTAGACTCCTTTTCATCAACAAATTCCTCTTCAAATAGTGAGGCAGCCGAATGAAATCTTTTTGCAAGCGAGAACCGAAGGAAGTCTATGATTTTCTTTCTGAGCTCTGTTACGTCATTATCGATCAGTTCCAGTGCAAACGGAAGATCGCCTTCGGCAATCACGGCGAGACTTTCAGCCTTTGCCGGTTCTGTTTCGTAATAATTAATCAGGATATCCCTGAGGTCATCACCGCTGAGCGGATTAATATTAAAATGCCAGCAGCGAGACGCTATAGTCTGACTGAGATATTCTGGTTTATCAGTGGTAAGAAAAAAAATATAACCTTGGGGCGGCTCTTCAAGATTTTTTAACAGCGCATTCTGTGCCGGCAGGTTCATTTTATGGGCATCCGATATGATTATACCTTTATAAGTGTATTCTGTTATAGCAAGTCCGAAATAATTATAGAGATCTCTTATGCTTGAAATTTTAATATCGAAGGCTCTGGGAATTGATAGTAAGTGATAAGGATTGGTTTCCTTGATGTTGTACTCACTCATTATCGTATTAAATTCAGTCTCTGAATACTTTGCGAAGGGATGATCATCTGCTGATTCACCTTTTGCCACTGGCAGGGGTGTAATATATTTGATCATCGGCTCATGGAAATTCCCCCTCTTTATAAATCTTACAGGATCAGAGATATTGCCGGTAATAAGATTAAGAATCTTTATCAGGCGGGATGCAATGAAATCTTTTCCGCATCCTTTAGGTCCGGATAGTATGAGAGACTGAGGTACCCTTTTCCCTGTAAAGATTTTTAATAAATCAGATTTTTCCTGGTCATGACCGTAAATACCGGTCCATGGGTCAGTGAGCATAAAACAAAACCGACGAATCAGTATTCGTCGGTATTAAAGAAATAGTCCTCATCTGTGGGGTAATCAGGCCAAATATCCTCAATAGACTCGTAAGGCTCATCGGAGTCTTCAAGCTCCTTCAGATTCTCTATGACCTCAATAGGTGCACCAATTCTTTCAGCATAATCAATTAATTCTTCCTTAAGAGAAGGCCAGGGAGCATCTTCGAGGAAAGAAGCGAGTTCTAAAGTCCAAATCATGACTGATTTACTCCATTATTGTTTTTTAAGATTTTCGTCAGGATTAACCAGAAAATAATCTATTGGGTTTTTATTAACACCTTCAAAAATCACCTCATAATGCAGGTGCGGATGAGTCGAAAGTCCGGTTGAACCTGCAAGACCGACAACATCAAACCTGCTGATTTTCTGTCCCACACTCACATTGACTTTTGAAAGGTGGGCATAAATGGTTTCGTATCCGTTACCGTGATCAATTGTGACCTCATTTCCATAACCGCCATTCAAACCGGCACGTTTAACTACTCCGTCAGCAGCAGCTACTATGGGAGTTCCGAGAGGAGCTGTTATATCAATTGCTTTGTGGAATTCAGCGGCACCGGTAATCGGGTTATTTCTGGGTCCATAGCTTGAGGCTGAATATTTACCAATAACCGGAATAACAATAGGCGTTCTATGCCAGTTATCTATGTCTTTAGTCATCCTGGATGTGATATCTTTAAGGAGCACATCCTGATAACCGATCTTTTTTTCAAGATCATCAAGTAAGCCGAGTGCTTTTGAAAGTGAGTTTTTTCCCCCCGACTTCATGAAGTCAAGACGGTTATCAAAGCTGCCTCCTCCGGTACCGAGTTTGAGTTCATCTTCCGGAATCAGCGGAAGGTTAGCCGCCATTCTCAGATCATTATTCTGCATGATCATAGTATCTATTTTTGAATTGAGAATGGTATACAGCTCTGTCATCTCCTTTACTTTACTCTTCAGAAGGTTGTTTTCTTTGAGAATGTTTCCCGGTGTCTGACCAAAAAATGGTATGTTGAAAAGCTGACCGGAGAGCCAGAAAAGTGAAACAGAAACTAATATGATCACCAATGATGATGATAGTAATTTCAGTTTTACGTTTTTAACTTCAATCAGCTTTAACTTTTTACCATTATAATAATAGAGTTTTTTCATACGGTAACTGTTAAATTCTTAAAAAGAACGATTATTTATTATTTTTCAGATTCACAAAACTACATCAAAATATGATAAGAATCAAAGATAAATTTAACATTTAACATTAACTTCATTCAAAATCATGCTCAAAGTAATCAGTGCCCCTGCCGGGTCTCATTTTATTCTCAAGTGCGATTCTGAGACGTTCCTGCATATCAACTGAAGGGTCATAACCGTAATGTTTCAGCAGATAATTAAGGGCTATAACTTCCGATATTACAGTGATGTTTTTACCCGGAATAATCGGTAGTTTGACCATCGGAAGTTCTACGTCAAGTAGTGAAATAGTGCTGTTCTCAAGTCCGGTTCTTGTGATATCATCTTCATCTGCCCGTCCGAGCTGTTTAAGCTGAACAATCACTTCAAGTCTCTTCTGGAAACGTATAGCCCTGATCCCGAACATTTTTTCCAAGTTCACGAAGCCGAGACCCCTGATTTCCATGATATGACGGGCAAGGTTTGTGCCGGTTCCCATCAGAATACCCTCACCTTTTTTGGTCAGGATAACCATATCATCAGCCACAAGCCTGTGCCCTCTTTCTACCAGATCAAGCGCCACTTCACTTTTTCCGATGCCTGAATCGCCGATGAAAAGGATACCCACTCCATAAACATCGACAAAGGAGCCGTGCTGGGAAATTGAGGGGGCAAACTGATCATCAAGAAAATCGGTCAGGAAATACATTAATTTGGTTGTTCCGAGACTGCTGCCAAAAATGGAGACATTATTTTTCTCTGCAAATTCAAGCATCTCGGGAAGCGGTTTATTGTTATCGGTAAGGATTATACAGGGTATAGGAAATCTGAAAAGCCTTTCAAGTGCAATAAGTCTGTCTTCATTACTCAGCTTTGACAAATACCTCATTTCGGTGTTTCCGATTATCTGTACCCTTGAATAAGAGAATAAATCCACAAACCCGGCAAGTGCAAGGCCGGGTCTGTGTAAGTTTTGATCCGTTATACGACGTTCGAATCCGTTTTCGTTAGTAAGAAGGTTTACCTTGAATCTGTCTTTGACTCCATTATACAAAAATCCGACATCAATATAAGGTTTATTCAGCATCATTAAATTAAAGTTCCGCTTTCTTTTTTACTGAGGACTCTTTCTTTGTTTTTATCTTCTTGATCTGTCTGACTATTTTATCAAGCACGTTTCTAACAACAATTTCGTATTCAGCACCGCTATCACTGGCCATTAAAGTTGCACCGGGCATAAGAACCATGATATCCACTATTTTCATGTCTTCTTTATTTGCCTGGAAACTGAGAACTATCTCAACCTCATGAATATCATCTGAAAATTTCTTTAATTTCTCAACCTCTTCTGATATGAAAGCCTTGAGCGATTCACGGGCTTTAAATTTGCGTGCAGTTATTTTGACTTTCATAAAACCTCCGGAAAATTTAAGATTTTGGATGTGATTTTTTATAGACATTTTTTAATCTCTCTATCCCGACTTGAGTATAGATCTGCGTGGTTGCGAGAGATTCATGTCCCAGAATTTCTTTTATCCCTAAAAGATCTGCACCATTATTCAGCATGTGTGTTGCAGAAGAATGTCTTAAGACGTGCGGACTCTTTTTGGGTATATCAGAAATCATTGTAAGGTATCTGTTTACAATGAGGTAAACGTATTTTGAATAAATCCTCCTGCCTTTATGATTCAGCAAAAATTCATTTCTTCCGAATTTCTGATCCTGAAGAGCAAAATGCGATCGGATCAGCCTGATAAGAGTTTCACTTACGGGTATAACTCTGAGTTTGCTGCCTTTACCTCTGATTCTTGCCTCTTTGCGGTAAAAATCAAATGATGAAACTGATATATTGCATACTTCTGAGACCCGAAGCGAACATCCATATAATAATTCAAATAGAACCTGAACAAGAGATCGGCGGTATTCATCTTCAAGTTCTGATGTCTTTTCAATAACCTTCCCGTAATCTGATTCCTGTATAACCGACGGAAGTTTACGTCTTGTTCTGGGGTTTTTCAGATAACGGGCAAAATTAGTTTCGATAAGATCATTACGGTGCATATACTCCAGTAATCCGCGCAGAGCGGAGAGTTTTCTGCCAATAGTGACTGCCTGCATATCCATACCTGAAAGGTAACCGGTGAATCTGCGGAGAAACTTAATTGTAACAGAAGGTGGATTGACCTGATTATAGAAATCAAGAAATTCCCTGAGGTCAGTTCCGTATGATAACAGCGTATTCTCCGAGTATCTTTTAATTACCTTGAGTTCATTAAGGTATAATTCAATTCCTCTTTTAATATTATCAGCAGACATTAATTATTCACACTCAGTTAATATTGTCGAAAGGTGTTAAGAAGACTCTGTTTCCCGGTGGCAGCAGACTGTCTTTCTCTATAAGTGATGATATAAACAGGAGTTCTGCCTTGTTGCTCAGATTATCGGGGAAATCGGTTTCCTCAATTTTATCAATTATCTGATCAACGTCATCATTTGTAAAGAAGCCGTGCTGAAGAAGTGACTGCACCTTTCCTGAAAGATCCCCGCCCAGGATTTCTTTCTCGTGCTCGCCCAGGAATCTGAAACTCTGTGATTCATAATAACTGTTATTAATATTACGCGTATCAATGAGTTTTTCAATAACCCAACTAAAAGCTGTAGATATAATGTGAGTATCAAATATGTTTTTATCTTTAAGGGAGGCAGCTATTTTTTCATAAGGTTTGTCTTCAACAATTCCTTGGATAATTTCGCTTAATGCCTGAAGCGACAATTCATCTTTTTTGGGTGATATCATCTTTCAGCCTGTTGTAAGTGATAACAGATGATCTTCTTCTTTTTGCATTGCACTTCGTTTTTCGGGAGTATCGTCATCCATCCCCTTAAGATGAAGTATCCCATGAAAAACAAGCCTTAAAAGTTCCGAAGAAAATGAAACATTATATTCTTCAGAATTTGCCCGGGCATCTTCCAGGGAAATAAAGATCTCTCCTTCGATCACATCCGTATCACCCTCTGAATAATCAAAAGTGATTATGTCTGTACTGTAATCGTGATTAAGATAGTTTTTATTTATCTCCCGGATCCCGGCTGCCGTTATAAAATTTATTTCTAAAGATTGTAATTTAAGATTTAATTTTTCTAAAGCAATACCTATTGCAGATTTAATAAATTTTTGTGTTAAAGGCAACCTTTTTTGAGAATTTATTATTATATGCTTCAATCAGACTCCCCTTTCAAGACTGATTTTTGTATTTACCGCATATTCAGCATAGTGAAGGGCAGATTTTTCGAAATAGTCAAATTCTTCCCGGGTCAGGTCTCTGATAACTTTACCCGGCACCCCCGCAACAAGCTTGCCTGAAGGTACTCTCATTCCCGGCACTACCACGGCACCTGCTGCAACCATTGAGTATTTTTCAACAAAAGCTCCATCCAGAATAACGGAGCCCATGCCAATCAGTGTATAGTCTTCAATCGTGCATGCATGAACCACCGCATTATGTCCCAATGTAACGTAACTGCCTATATTCAGAGGATTTTCAGGTGCAGTAACATGCAGTATTGAACCGTCCTGAATGTTGGTAAAGCTGCCTATTCTGATGGGGAGTATATCTCCTCTGATTACACAATTAAACCATACCGAGGATTTTTCGCCGATCCCGACATCTCCTATAACTCTTGCTCCGGGTGCAATAAATACTGACTCATGAATTACCGGAAATTTCGTTAAATAGGGATAAATAGTTATTTCTTCCATTTTGGGGGTGACCAACCCGGTCTTTTCCATTTGCTTAACTCCACTTTTACGCTTCCTAATATTACATTTAATTCAGCCATTACCGGTATGGATGCCTCATCATTTGAAAACCACCCTTCATACTCGCCCGTAAGTCCGTAAACACTCTTAAATTCAATAATTCCGTCAACTCTGGTACAGCTCACTTCATAACCGAGGGTTTCCGTTTCTACCGGCTCAGGCTTCTTGTAAAAATTTATTTTAGTATATACCTTTTTTTCATTAACAAAGCAGGGAACCCTTACAGCCATATCCCTGCCGGTCATGCTTCTGGCAAAATAGAATATAGAGAGTCCGTCCTGCATGAATGTATCCACGGGTAAAACCTGATCTTTCCAGACTTCGTTTTTTCTGAAGCTGCCCTGTTTGAATTTAACATTTTTCTGCCCGTAATTGAAATCGTAATCCGTAAATGTTGAATCCTCATCAGAAGCTACGATTCCTCTGAAAAACTCAGAATAGACCGGTTCACCAAATGTGCTTTCATATACCTGATTCAGTTTTACAAACGGAATTGCAGGATTTGAATTCATGAAAACCTTGGCAAAATAAACCTGTTTTCCGTTTTCAGTTTTTTTTGTGTATATCTTGAAAAACAATTCTCCGATTGTAAAATTCAGGTAAGAAACCCTGTAATAAAGCTCTTCACCTTCAACAAATCGGCCGTAATTTACCGGAAGCGATCCCACATATTCAGGGGCTGATTCAGTCTGCGGTCTGAAAGCAGTAAAAACGATTAAGGTAACCGGGATTAATATTAAAAGAGCTGCTATCTTTTTCATCAGAATCCTGCTATTTCTTTTGCTTTGGGTAATGATTCCATAGCCTTCTTTACCTGAACATCAATCGGCATAAGCACAGAATACCAGCCGTCATTTTTCCAGATATTCCTTGCAAGATGCGCTTTAAGCCTTAAAGCAATGTACTGACGGTCGGTATTAAATTCATCACGGTTCAGCTCAACTCCTTTAGATGAGGCAAATGCCGTGAAATCATTTATCTGAGAGTCAGTAAAGCTGAAGACGCGATTGAATTCATTCAACGTCTTAAACTTTTCAGTGATATTTTTATTAGAGTTAAAGTAGTTAAGAACATACTCCGAAAAGACATTTTCTCTGAGGAGCGAAACGGTGTAACCTGTCAGCTTTTCCTGTCTGATGATATAATCAGGGGTAATACCACCGCCGCCGAAAACTGTTCTTCCCGATGCGGTCTTATATTCTTTTCTGCCGTTCGTTTTTTCTGCATTGTGATTAAGATTGTCCCCTTCATCTATTGAATCGGTGGCATGATCCTGGTAGTATTTCTTTTTGTTATCATAATTCCTCTGTATCAGTCTGCCGCTTGGTGTGAAGTATTCAGCAATGGTGAGTCTCAGAGCGCTGCCGTCATCAAGAATATACTGCCTCTGAACAAGACCTTTTCCGAACGATGTCTCTCCAACCACAAGACCGCGGTCCCAGTCCTGAATTGCTCCCGCAACAATCTCACTTGCTGAAGCACTGCCGCTGTTTACAAGAACTACAAGAGGTATTTTCTCATAAGAGTAGGATTTTGAGGCAAAGAATTCTTCGTCAAACTCCGGTTTCCTTCCCTTCGTGTAAACAATCTTTTTATTGTCTTCTATGAAGAAATCGGCAACTTCGAAAGCCTGATTAAGATAGCCTCCGGGATTGTTTCTCAGATCAAGGACAAGCTGTTTCATACCCAGCTTTGTAAGTTTATCAAGGGCATTGCTAAGCTCGGAGGATGTTTTTTCGGCAAATCTTGAAATACTGACATAACCTGTATTTTCATTCAGCATAACGCTAACATCAACCGAGTTAAGCGGAATTTTGTCACGGGTTATCTCATAATCAGAAATCCTGCCGTTTAAAGGTCTGAATATTGTCAGCTTTACTTTAGTACCCTTTTTACCTCTGAGCTGTTTTCTAACCTTATCGTTATCAAATCCGACGGCAGTTTTACCATCCACTTTGATAATTTTATCGCCCGATTGGATTCCAAGCGCTTCGGAAGGTCCGCCGGTTATTGCAGTTATGACGGTAATTGTATCGTTAATAATCTGAAACTCAACACCTATTCCTTCAAAATCACCCCTGAACTCTTCTTCAACATGAGCCATTTTTGATGCAGGAATATAAACAGTGTGAGGATCAAGCTCTCCGAGCATACCGTTTATTGCAGATTCGATCAGTTTATCGTAATCCACATCCTTAACATAATTTTCTTTTGTGTAAAAAAGAACTTCTTCAAACTTATCCCTTGCAATACCAGAACCTCCCGGGCCGAAAAATCTCTGAATCTGAGTACCTACCAGAACCGATGTAAGAACAATAATCAGAATAATTGGGATTCTTAGTTTTCTGAGATCCATATCTCTCCGAAATTAAATTTTGCTTTTGACTTTGTTATCTGACCTCTTCCCATGAACCGGAAAGTGATCTGTCCTTAAATATCAGATAAAGTCCGTTTCTGCTCCATGAAACGGCAACGTTTACATAACCGTATTTCCTGAACCTTCTCGGTGATTCATAAACAACGAGATCTTTGCAGAGTCTGGTTCTTCCGTATTTGTTTAGTCGTTTGTAAAGATCAAAATCCTCACCTGCATACAGATGTTCTCTGTACCCGCCCGCCATGAAAAAATACTCTTTCTTTACTATCTGGCACTCCCCTCTTGACATCCCTACACCTAGTTTATTCATTAGGTAAAAATAACGGTTGTTTATAAAATGAAAAACACGGTCTTTCCAGATTGTTTCTTCCGGAAAAGTTTCAACAAAACAGCCAAGCGCTATAATATCTTCCCGGCTGAAATAATCACAGATCTTTGTGAGGAACGTGATTGGGTCAGGAATAAGGACATCGGCATTTATAAAGACAAGAATATCACCCGTTGCCGAATCTGCTCCTCTGTTTCTGCCGGAGGCTATATTTTCCGTGCTCCGGTTGTCATTCACCGTGATCATATCTGCTGCGTCACTGGAGCATAGCAGAGTATTATCTGTGCTCCCGCCGTCAGAAACGATTATCTCGAAATCATAGCTGCTCCTTAACACAGGATCATTCAGCTGCTTCAGCAGAGAGGGAAGCAATTTTTCCTCATTAAGTGTAGGAATTATAAAACTGAACTTTATATCAGAACATAAGCCCAAAGAAAGCAACTCCGTTTGTAATTCTTATTGCCGGTGCAGGCGTTTTAATATAACCTAAAGTGTTTTTTACCATCTGCCAGAATTTACCGTATAACGGGATAAATTCATAATCATAATCCAGAGAAATGTACAGATCAGATAGTCCCCCGCCGCTGCCATCAAGATTCCTGACACCATATCCAAGGCTTAACATCAGAAAATCAGGCCAGTACTTTTTGAGAGACTCAGGAAGCAGATTTTCCATTTTAACCGCGAGCCAGAATTTATGACCACCATAATCATCCATAACAAGAACCTGCTGACCCGGAGTTAATCCCTCTTTACCCAGACGGTCAGGAATATAACTGAACCTCATCTGATAATTATAAAGGGGCGGATAATAGTACTGTATAACCGGGAAGGCTGCTCCCACAAGATCAGCATAAGCATCACCGCGTGAAAAGCCCCAGTCACTGGCAAAACCATCCTGGTATTCAACAAATAACTGAAACAGGAGAGCAGCGGAAGATGAAACCCAGATATTTGTTTCATAATCAACCTCTGCTGCTTCAAGGCCAACAGAAAATGCATGCCCAAGCATGAGAGTTGCCCATATATGACCGAGTTTGTCATTCCAGAGTACATACTCCCAGTCGTCAATAAAATGAAAACTTCTTCTATTATTTGCCCACCAAGCATTATTCTGATAAAGATAAACTCCTAAACCGGCACCAAAATAGACTGCAGAAAGACCTGCAAGCATTGTATAATTTACATCCCTCTTCATCAAATCACTTCTGCCGGTAAAATCACTTTTCAGAAGGCTAAGTGTATCACCTTGATAATTATATTGCAATAAATCGATTAAACCGCTGGTATGCGAAAAGCCGGTGTCAGCCACCGGCTTCTGTGCAGATAAAAAAACAGTAAAAACAATCAGTATTGCAATTGTTTTCAATTATTGTTTAATCGGTTTCATTGTGGGGAATAAAATAACGTCACGTATTGAAGGCTGATTGGTCAGTAACATAACAAGTCTGTCAATACCTATTCCAAGTCCTGCTGTCGGAGGCATGCCATACTCAAGCGCTCTGACAAAATCTTCATCAACAATCTGCGCTTCATCATCACCCATTTCTTTAGCCTTTGCCTGTTCCTGGAATCTTGCGTTTTGGTCAATCGGGTCATTAAGCTCACTGAAAGCATTGCATATTTCCCTTCCGATTACGAATCCCTCGAACCTTTCAACTAATCCTTCTTTTTCACGGTGCTTCTTGGCCAGAGGTGACATTTCCACAGGGTAATCAATTACGAATGCAGGCTGAATAATTTTATTCTGAACGGTCAGTTCAAATAACTCATCAATGAGTTTACCACGGCTTTTTTTACCGTCATATTCAACACCGAACTTCCTGACCATATCAATAAGCTCTTTATCGCTGAGTTTCAGAAGATCTGTACCTGTCAGCTTATTAAGTTCATCCATCATTGAGATTCTCTGCCAAGGACCCTTGAAATTGATCATACTTCCTTCAATTTCGAATTCATAAGTACCGAATACTTCTTTGACAATGTAACCCACCATTGTCTCAACGAAATTCATCATCCACTCATAATCCTTGTAAGCAACGTAGCATTCCATCATAGTAAATTCAGGATTGTGAGTTTTATCCATCCCTTCATTTCTGAAGTCCTTTGAAATCTCATATACCCCCGGAAATCCGCCGACAATGAGTCGCTTCAGATAAAGTTCATCGGCAATTCTCAGATAGAGAGGAATATCAAGTGCATTATGATGCGTTACAAACGGTCTTGCTGAAGCTCCTCCATAAATTGGCTGCAGAACAGGTGTCTCAACCTCAAGAATTCCGTTTTCATCTAGGAAGCGTCGCATCGAAGATATAATTTTTGATCTCAGAATAAAGACATTTCTGACCTGGGGGTTAAGAATCAGATCAAGATATCTCTGACGGTAGCGGAGTTCCTTATCGGCAAACTGATCATAAATAACCTTATTACCGTTTTCATCTGTAACTTCTTTCGGTACAGGAAGCGGTTTAAGTGATTTTGTCAGAAGAGAAAGTTTTCTTGCATGAACGGAAACTTCACCGGTCTTGGTTCTGAATACGTATCCCTCAACTCCGATTATATCACCGATATCGTAAAGTCTGAAATTTTCATACTCCTCACCAATTTCGTCCTGCCTGAGATAAATCTGAATTTTTCCTTTACCGTCCTGAATATGAGCAAACGAGGCTTTCCCCATTCTTCTCATCGTCATTATCCGGCCTGCTATAGAAACCTCACGTTTTTCATCTTCATCTTTAAAATTGGCTATGATATCAGCCGAATCCGAGTTCACATCATAAGAGTACTTAAATGGCTGCACACCTCTTTTGAGCAGCTCCTCATATTCTTCAAATCTTCTTTTTATCAGTACGTTAATATCATCCTGGATATGGTGTTCCAAGCTTAACCTCACTTTATTTTTTACGTTTTAATTTACTTAATCTGATACAGGCAGAATCCTGAATATTATCCGCAAGGATCCTTGGCGTTATATAGTTATTTAATATAAAAACAAATGCCAAAGGTTCCTTATCTGCGGTTTTCAGGTATCCGCTTAGTGATCTGACTGATCCTATAAATCCTGTTTTACCTCTCACATTGCCCTGAGCCGGGGTTTTACGCATTCTTCCTGATAGTGTTCCGTCAAGTCCTGCAACAGGCAACGAGGCATAATATGCCGTGTAATTTTTGCTGGTACTCATATAACTCAGCACAGTAAGAAGCTGCATAGGGGTTATAAGATTCAGCCTTGAAAGACCGGAACCGTCAACCATCTGAAACTCATCCGGCTCAATACCCATCGTTTTCAGGACGTTTTTTACTGCCTTTACTCCGTTAAATGCAGTTCCCAGTCCGTAAACTTCATAACCCATTATTTTCAGAAGCTGCTCCGCAAAGAAATTCTGTGAATTTTTATTAATCACCCTTACTATTTCTGAAAGGGGTACAGAATAATGCGTAAAAATAAGTTGAGGGGTATCTTTTATAAGAGTTTTATCATAGTCGTCATAATCTATAGGCAATCCCCTGACCCTGATCCCTCTTGATTCCAGCACTGATTTGAAGACGACAAGGAAATACTGAGTGGGATTAGTAATTGTACCGTAAGTTTTATAAAGTTCATCTGCAGCATTAATGACGCCTGTGACAATTATGACATTGGTGCCCCTGAGCCTGTTAATATCTATTGAAGTTGCGGAGTCCTTTTCAACCGTGACCACTTTATTTATTATTGTAACATAATCTGATATTGGGTTGGTAGAAATATAGGCTGGAGCACCGGGTTTTGACGGGCGGATATTGATATCGATACAATTGTCATTAAGTGAAAGTGCACCTGTAGGTGCTGCAAACCAGTAACTTTCGTAATCCCATGACCAGCCTTCACCGAGTCCCGATTCATCAAAAACGTCATCAACACCTAATATATTACCCGCAATTTCATCAAATCCCTTTGAAGATAAGGAATCAGCCCAGTCTTCCATATATTTAAGAATTTTATCATTGGTGAATCTGCCTGAAATTGCAGGATCACCAAAGCCCTTAACGATAAGATCACCCCTCAGAATGGAGCCGTCTGTTTTACCAGTGGTGTAAAATTCCGTTTTTATTCTGTAATTGCTTCCCAGCAGTTCAAGTGCTGCAGCAGTTGTGATAAGCTTCAGATTAGATGCAGGCATCATCAATAAATTAACATTCTTCTGGTAGAGATAATCTCCTTTACTCATCGATTTAACCGCAACCCCCCAGAGCGCATTATTAAGTGATGGGTCATTAAACAGCTCATCCATTCTCGAGACGATCTCTCTGCTATCCGCAAACCAGTAAGCGGGAAGGGAATCTTTTTTCTCCTGAGCCTGTATCAGGCAGGGAAAAAGCAAAATGATGATAATCAGAAAATATTTACTTTTTATTGTATCTTTCATTAATACTATCGATCTCAGATCCGGTCAGCGGTCTGAAATCCCCTTTTCTTAAACCTGTGACCTTAATACCGGCGTATGAAAGCCTGTGCAGTTCCTTAACTCTGTATCCAAGTTTGGAAAACATTTTTTTAACGAAATGGTTTCTGCCTTCATGACTCATCACAATCAATTTTTTGTGTTCGGGTCCCGCAAATTTGACTGAAATAAATCTGCCCGGAGTCTTGTCAATAAAAACACCCGTCAGAAGCACTTCATAATGTTCCTTCTGGAGAGGTTTATCAAGTCTTACCTCATATTCCCTGGGTACTTTATTTGAGGGATGCATCAGTAAATTTGCAAAATCACCGTCATTGGTAAGAACCAGTACTCCAGTGGTATCGTAATCAAGTCTGCCCACAGGGAATGCTCTAGGATTTTGCGGAACAAGATCTATTACTTTTTTACGGTCTCTTTCATCGCTGGTGGTTGTTATAAAACCTGAAGGTTTATTCAGTACGTAATATACCTTCTTCTGAGGCTTCAGAATCTCACCGTCAATTCTGATCACATCTTTGTCAGGATTTACTTTGAGCCCTGGTTCAGAGATCGTATTTTTGTTAACCTCAACTCTGCCCTCGGTTATAAGCAGGTCAGCAGTTCTGCGTGAGCAAAAGCCTGACTCGGCGATATATTTATTAATTCTTATTTGTTCGTTCATTGTCAAGATTAAATTCCAGTTCAACAGATTCTTCAACCGCCTGCATCAGAAGCCTTCGTTTCTGTTCAAGCAGGTCTTCGTCTTTCATTAATTCCTCGATCTCCCTTGGCTTGGGCAGATCTGATATCTTATTTAATCCGAAATACTTAAGGAAGTCATCCGTTGTCCGGTATAACAGCGGACGGCCTGCAGTTTCCGCTCGTCCTCCAATAAGTATGAGATTCTTCTCAAGAAGTGTGTTTATTATGTAATCGCTGTTCACTCCTCTTATTGCCTCTATTTCAGGTTTTGTAATCGGTTGTTTGTATGCAATAATTGAAAGCGTTTCCAGCGCGGCCTGTGAAAGTTTTCTTTTACTTTTTTCAGCAACGAGAAAACCGAGATATTTAGAATACTCAGGCCTTGTAGCATATAGATAACCTCCTGAAATACTGAGAATCTGGTAAATATGGTCTTCTTCCTCATACCTGTAATTGAGTTCTTTAACAGCCTCTTCTACTTCTTTTTCGGTGATTTGGGTATTCTCACCCTCAACAGCCTTGATGA